>CAMCBE010000243.1 GCA_945872805.1 Chitinophaga pinensis
AAAGATAGAGCGGAAGCTCTTGAAAATTCATTAATGAATATACCTATTGAAAATAGCGTTAGCTCATTTATTAAAAAAGATTTTTCCACGTTGATTAGCCCTGATTCGCTTAAACATAGAATGCCGGTCATTTGCATTAACTGCACTCGTATGCAAGATGGATCGCCAGCAGTAGTAAGCAACATTCAAATCAATAACAATGTATTTGGAAATAGAATAGATGTGCTGAAATTACTAAATCCAGGAGAAGGTATGTCTATAGCCACATCAATTGTACTTGGCGCACGATTCCCCTATTTCAGTCCAGCTGGGTGTATCAAAAATCAATACTTTGTGGATGGTGGATACTTTGATAATTCTGGAGCAGGTGTTGTACACGAAATGATACTTGAGTTGCAAAAAATGGTTATAGACTCCTTAAAAATAAATCCAACTCATGATTTCGGAAAATTAAAATTTCATGTAATTCACATTACCAATCAACCCTCAGAAGAAGTAAAAATAAAAAAAATACACCCATTGATCAATGATCTTGCTGCACCAATCAAAACAATACTGGGGTCCTATTCAAGTCAGACAGATATTAATAATGTTCGCCTTTATAAATATCTACTCGAAATTTATAAAGGTGACACAACGTACAGTAAAATAAATCTTTACAAAAAAGATGAGTCTGATTCATATCCTATGAACTGGTCAATTTCAGATCAATCACTAGATAGAATGAATAAGAGATTACATAATAATAAGGAATTGGATGCATTGATACAACAAGTGAAGAAGTAGCAATTGAACATCAAGTATACATTAATCAATAAAATAATGCTACCCATCTTTCCATCTCCAAAGATGGAGACAAGCGTATGTTCGATAAGGGCGCCATTTTAAAGCGATTTCATTCATCTTTAACCTTAAGTCTTTCTTACTCTCTACATCAATTGAATATAGCTTAACCATAGCTTGCTGAATACCAAGATCATCCACAGGAAAAACATCTTCCCTCCCCATCGCAAACATAAGTAGCATCTCAACAGTCCATCTTCCAATTCCTTTTATTTCCGTCAAGCACGCGATAATTTCTTCATCGGCACATGCATGCAATTGGGTTAATCTGTCTTTATGCTGAACTGAAAATGTTGCTAAATTTTTTATATATGCTGCTTTTGAAGCAGATAAGCCAACCTTTCGCATTGACTCAATTTCGAGGTTTAGAATTTGAATTGCGACATTTTTTCTTGCGTCTAGCAATGAAAAGAATCTATCCCGAATAACTGCCGCAACCTTTACTGACAATTGTTGTCCAATAATAGAAGCACATAAGTACTTTACAATATTCTTCTCTATAGACAAGCTTATCTCATCCTGGTTGAGGAGTACCTTTTTAAATTTCGGATCTTTTAGGAGATGTAAACGATACTTGATAAAACTGATTTTAAATGAATTCCCAACTAACTCCGCCACTTTTCTCATCCTTCAATTGAATTCCGGCAGCAAGCAATTGATCTCTTATTTTGTCGGAAGTAGTAAAATCTTTCTTATCACGAGCATCTTTTCTAATCTCAGCAATCAGATGAAGGATAGCGGAAATTTTATCATCATGCTGCTTTTGCTCGTCCTGTAAGCCAAAAATATCGACTAAGTATACCTTGAACTTTTCCTTCATCAGCTTCAGCGTATCAGAGGCTAAGGCCTCGAATTTTAGATGGCCGTCTTTTAATGAATTAATGATTGGCACGAGTTCAAATAAAGAAGCAAGCACTTTTGCCGTGTTTAAATCATCGTTCATGTCATTATCCAACGAATTCAATAAATCCAAACAATGTTGATTTAATGAAGCATCAATAGTATCAATTGATTGTTGAGACTCGATATTGAATTTACTAAGCAATTGAAATGCATCCCAGATTCGACGCAACCCCTTTTCAGATGCCTGCAAGGATTCATTGCCAAAATCAAGTGTACTGCGGTAATGTGTTTGCAATATAAAAAAGCGAACTGTCATGGCTGAATAAGCCTGAGCTAGAATTTCATGATTTCCAGAGAATAACTCACTTAACTTGATTACATTATTATAACTCTTACCCATCTTTCTCCCATTGATGGTAATCATATTGTTATGCAACCAATATTTTGCTGGAATGTGACTATTGCAAACAGCACTCTGTGCAATTTCACATTCGTGATGAGGGAATTGCAAGTCCATCCCACCACCATGAATATCAAATTCTTGTCCAAGGTATTTTGTGCTCATGGCAGAACATTCTATATGCCACCCAGGGAAACCAACTCCCCAAGGGCTATTCCATCGCATAATATGTTCTGGAGCAGCATTTTTCCATAAGGCAAAATCAGACTTATTTCGTTTTTCTTCTTGAGACGCTAAGTCTCTAGTGGTTTCAAGTTGATCTTCCAAAACCCGTCCGCTTAAAATTCCATAGGGCATTCCCTTTGCGCTAAACTCTCGGTGGTACCTTTCTACATCAAAGTACACTGAGCCGTTGATAACATAAGCGAAACCATCTGCAATAATTTTCTCTATCATATCAATCTGCTCAACAATATGTCCTGTAGCAGTTGGCTCGATACTAGGTTCAAGATTATTAAACTCTTTCATAGCCCAATGAAATTTGTTGGTGTACTTTTGCACCAATTCCATCGGCTCTAATTTTTCTAGGATGGCTTTGCTTGAAATCTTATCCTCACTTTCCCTACCCTCTTCCTCAAAATGGCCTGCATCAGTTATATTCCGTACATACCTGACCTGAAATCCGAGATGCAACAAATAGCGGTACACGATATCAAAAGTGATGAATGGTCTTGCATGTCCAAGATGGCTCTCCCCGCTCACTGTAGGCCCACACACATACATACCAACTCGATTTGGAGTAATTGATTTGAATTCCTCTTTTTTTCGAGTAAGTGAATTATAAAAAGAAAGTGATGACATATTCAAATTTAAGAAAATCAAAGATAACCATAGAAATGCAGAATGAGGAAATCTCTACTTATTAGTATGGCGAAAGCTATAATCAGAGATCAAAAATGCATGATCAGAGATACCCTCTCCACCATTGATAAATTGGAGTGGGCTGAACGATTTATCTGAGAAAATATAATCAATGCGTAGGGTTGGAAGAAGTCTCAAAATCGAAGAAGTAGCACTCGTGAAGGTTGATCCTATTCCACTCCCCATTTCAAGAAAACCATCGTTCCTATCACCTTTTAATGTTGCATACGCATAAGAATTTGGAACATCATTTAAGTCGCCAGCAAGGATAACTGGATGTGGGGATTTTTTAACTTCACTGCTGATAAAGTCAGATTGAACACCATGCCAATAAAAGGTATTACGCATTTTTCTCAACAAATGAATTGATTCCGTTTTATTATATCCTACGTCTTTATTCAACTCGTCAATCACCTTATATTCACGATTGCCAAACCCAAATGACTGAAGATGAACAGAATAAATCCTCAAGGTATCATTCTGATATTTTACATCCACAAATGCTGTGCTTTCAGCACTTCCTTCCATTGAAACCGGAAATGAAATTTCTCCTTTATCAACTATAGGTAAACGAGAAAAAATAGCTATCCCGGTTCTTTCCCCACCATTATAAATATCT
>CAMCBE010000244.1 GCA_945872805.1 Chitinophaga pinensis
ACTTGACAGCCTCCACCGGCCGCTGCACGGTAAGAAGAACATGAGCTTATTAACAAAGCTGTAAATAAAACTATAAAAAGCGTCATTGATTTTTTCATGTATGATGAATTATTTATCAAATATAAAACTATATTCTAGGGGTTTTAGTATGTGAGGGCCGTTTTTTTCCTAATTATTTTGTTATTTTTCTAAAAATCAGGGGTTTAACAAGGTAAAATCTCGGCTGATTAACATCTTTTCGCAGAAAATTTCGTCCTATATTGTGTCATATTATAAATTATGAATATAGCGTTAGTTAGGCCGATTGTTTTTCTTGATCTTGAAACGACTGGGTTAAGCCTAACCCAAGACCGAATTGTTGAGATTGCGATGTTAAAGGTTATGCCTGATGGCACTAAACATAAAAAAAGAAGACTGATTAACCCCGAAAGGCCTATACCACCAGAAGTATCCCTAATACATGGAATTACAGATGAGATGGTTAAGGAAGCTCCTTTCTTTAGAGATTCGGCGAATGAGATAAAGCAATTTTTAGAAGGAGCTGATCTGGCCGGATATAATTCGAATAAGTTCGACTGGCCTTTACTCATGGAAGAATTTTTAAGAGCAGGCCAAGAATTTGACATTGAAGGAAAAAGATTACTCGATGTTCAAAAAATATACCATTTAATGGAGCCTCGCAATTTATCTGCTGCATATAAATTTTATTGCAACCAATTGCTTGAGAATGCTCATAGTGCAGAGGTAGATGTAAATGCTACCTGGGAGGTATTTGAGGCACAGCTAGCCAAATATGAAAGTTTAGGCAATACAATAGATTCGATATTTCAAGTGATTGGAGAAGAAGAAGTTGTTGACTTTGCTAGAAGAATGGTTGTTGAGAATGGCAAAATAATTTTCAATTTTGGTAAGCATAAAGGGAAATTAGTTGAGGCTATTTTAAAATCAGAGCCATCTTATTTTGATTGGATGATTAAGAGCGATTTTGCTTTACATACTAAGCAAAAGCTGACCGAAATTTTCAATAAGACAATGCTTAAGCAGAACAATTCATAAACAAGATAATAACAGAACCTATTATTGGAAAAGCTTGTCATCATACCAACCTACAACGAGAAAGAGAACATCGAATTGATCATTAAGGCAATAGTTGACTTAAATCAGGGGTTTGATATTCTAATCATTGATGATGGTTCACCTGATGGCACAGCTGATATTGTACGGACATTACAAACTATATATTCTACTCATTTATTTTTAGAAGAGCGTCAAGGTAAGCTTGGATTAGGGACGGCCTATATTAAAGGCTTCAAGTGGGGATTGGAGCATGGATACTCTTATATATTTGAGATGGATGCAGATTTCTCCCATGATCCTGCTGATCTTAATCGTTTATACGAAGCATGTAAAGTGGGTGGGGCAGACCTTGCTATTGGATCTCGTTATGTTAAGGGTGGATGGATTGAGAACTGGCCTTTCTCTCGGAAATTTATTTCAAAAGGCGGTGCTTGGTATACCCGTTTGATAACGTGGATGCCCATCAAAGATCCAACTGCAGGATTTATATGTTATAGCCGTAAAGTACTTTCAACAATTGACTTGAATAAAATCCGATTTGTTGGCTATGCTTTCCAAATCGAAATGAAATTTAAGACCTGGAAACTAGGCTTGAAAATAACCGAAGTGCCCATTACATTTAGAGATAGGTTACACGGTGCTTCAAAAATGACGAAGGGGATTATTCAGGAAGGGATTGCAGGTGTTCTCTACATGCAGTTACAAAGTTTATTTCATAATATCCCCACGAAAAAATAATCATAAACGGTAGTGCCTATCAGCCCGCTTAGTCAGTCTTTTGTACATTATGAAAAAGGCATTTCTTCAACTGCATATCGCTATTTTACTAGCAGGTTTTACTGGCGTGCTAGGACGGTTGATTCATCTAAATGAAGCGCTATTGGTATGGTATAGAATGCTTTTTGCAACCATAATCTTATTTATTATTTCACTTTTTACCGTTCGAATTAAGCGATTGACAATTCGTGAAATGATTCCTCTTCTTGGGGTTGGTGCAATTATCTCCATCCATTGGGTTCTGTTTTATGGTAGCGTTAAATATGCCAATATATCAGTGGCCTTAGTTTGTTTTTCAGCGCTTGGGTTTTTTAGCACACTACTTGAACCATTAATTAATCAAACACGAATAGATTTTACTGAGTTCATCATTGGACTATTGGCCATGTTAGGCATTTACTTAATTTTTCATTTTGATAAGGATTATCGCCTTGGTATTATATTTGGTATAGTTTCATCCTTCTTTGCAGCACTTTTCCCTATTTTAAACAAGAAGTTAGTAGGACGATTTGATTCTAATACAATCACATTTTATGAAATTGGTGGTGGTTGGTTATCGCTGAATATCTTGGTGCCGATTTATCTTATATTTTATCCTGCTCAGTATTTAATTCCAAGTGCCTCTGATTTTTTTTGGCTGATTATCTTAAGTCTTTTTTGTACAGTACTTGCATTTAATCTATCTATTCGCTCTTTGATAAAAGTGTCACCGTTTACCGTTAATCTTTCTTACAATTTAGAGCCGGTATATGGAATCATATTGGCATTTGTTGTGTTCAACGAAAATCAATATTTAGGGAGTTCGTTTTATGTGGGTCTAGGTATTATATTCTTCACTGTTTTGGTACAAAGCTGGCGTATTTGGGCTAAAGAAAGACACACCCTATAATCGAATTAATATTTGTTATTTTTATTCTATAAATATTCTCACATGCTTCACACACGATTTAGGATACATTTCATATTCATCGTCATTTCATTCTTAATATCCCTATTCGTTCAAGCACAAAAGAAGTCATTGGATCATAGTGTGTATGATGCTTGGCAATCTATTGGAGAGCGAAAGCTAAACGCTGATGGAAGTTGGCTATTATATACAATCGATCCTCAAGAAGGGGATGGTAAATTGGTTTTACAAAAAATAGATTCTTCTTTCCAGTTTGAAATCCCAAGGGGTTACCAATCTTCTTTTTCTGACGACGGTCGATTTCTCATAGTAAAGATAAAACCACTATATAGTGACTTGCGTCAAGCAAAAATTAAAAAGAAGAAGGTAGATGAATTTCCAAAAGATTCGTTGGGTATATATGATTTGACATCTAATGTATTTGAAAAAATACCCAATGTGATATCATATAGCCTACCCAAAAAATCGGGTAAGTGGGTTGCTTATTTGGCTACACCACTACAAGCAGATTCTTCAATAAAAAACACTAACCTTGATTCGGTTCATCATGCCGATGATTCACTTAAATCTTCATTGCCTATTATCATTGAACAAACTCCTAACAAAAAACAAAAAAGAAAGATGAGCGCTACTGGCGAGCGCCTTGATGAGCAGATGGAGCAACTGGATGCAGCTGCTGAGGAACCTAATGCCTTTGTGATTAAGGAAGGGAATCAACTTACTGTACGGAATTTGTCAACACATCTCGAGAAAAAATTTCCACTAATCAATGAATACCTGTGGAGTGAAAATGGAAAATTAATTGTGCTCAAGTCT
>CAMCBE010000245.1 GCA_945872805.1 Chitinophaga pinensis
TATTTACCCTTTCAGAAGCCCTGTCTATAGAAAACACACTCAATGATTTTGCTGCCAATTGGAAGTCGCACCAATATCCGGTAAAAGGGTTTGCTACCCTATTTTTTGGACAATGCATTGTTTTGATGGCTGATGAAACCATTTCTGAAGTAAGTGGATGTAGTACAGATAGCTCTGTTCGACTAATCAAAGAAATTGAGGGTACGTATAAGGTGAGTTTATTTGATCGCACAAACCTGGCTTTTATCGTGAAAGAGAAGATACAGCTGATCCCGATTTCACAATTAAATTATGCACTAGAGAATAATTTTATTAGTTCAGAAACTTTATTTCTTGATCATAATGTGACTGATAAACAATCACTTATCAACAAATGGATCATTCCAGTTAAAGACAGCTGGTTATCTAAGCGGTTTATTACTAATAATGTTTAGATGAATTACTGTGACAATTTGTCACATTTCCTCAATTAGTGTAAATTTGCAGCATGTTGAATGTGTTGAACAAATCAATTGATGAGAGTCGCCAAGGTGAAGCATATGCGCCTATCAATAAAAATCAAAACATAGTCCATAAAAAATTCTTCATTGAAAGCTATGGCTGTTCAATGAACTTTAGTGACAGTGAAATCATTGCATCCATTTTGCAAAATGAGGGATTTGGCCCTACTAAACATGAAGAAGAAGCTGATCTCATTTTCTTAAATACCTGTTCAATAAGAGAAAAAGCGGAACTAACAGTAAGAAAACGACTTACCGAGTTTAAGAAGCTTAAAAGAAAGAACCCCTCACTGCTCGTTGGCATATTAGGGTGTATGGCAGAGCGCCTTAAAAATAAATTACTGGATGAGGAAAAGCTAGTTGATTTAGTTGTTGGTCCTGATGCCTATAGAACCTTACCAAGCCTTATTGAGGAAGCGGAAGGTGGCATAAAGGCCGTTAACGTATTATTAAGTAGAGATGAAACCTATGCAGGAATTTCTCCTGTTCGATTAAATTCAAATGGGGTTTCTGCCTTTGTAAGCATTACACGCGGCTGCAACAACATGTGTTCGTTCTGTGTAGTACCATTTACTCGAGGGCGAGAACGCAGTCGAGATGTGAGCTCTATCCTCGATGAATGCAAAGATTTATTTAACAATGGCTACAGAGAGGTTACCTTACTTGGGCAAAATGTTGACAGCTATTACTTTGTTGATTCGGCCACAAACCATGTAACTGACTTTGCGTTACTCCTAAAGCATGTTGCTGAGATAGACCCATTATTAAGAGTACGATTTAGTACTTCACATCCAAAGGATATTACGGATAGTGTTTTATTTACTATGCGGGACTTCCCTAACATTTGCAAATACATTCATCTACCAGTGCAAAGTGGTTCTACTAGATTATTGCAATTAATGAATAGAACATATACAAGAGAATGGTATTTGTCTAAAATAAAACGCATCAAAGAAATTATGCCCGATTGTGCTGTTAGCTCAGATATCATTGCAGGTTTTTGTACAGAAGAAGAGCAGGATCACCTTGAGACGCTTGATGTCATGAAACAATCTGCCTATGAATTTAGCTATATGTTTGTTTATTCTGAACGACCTGGAACATTAGCTGCAAAGCGGTATGAGGATAATGTTGACATGGACACCAAAAAAAGAAGACTGAATGAGATTGTTGCTATGCAAAACAATCTATCCTACGAAAGCAACAAAAAAGATGTTGGAAAATTTTTCGAAGTGCTTATTGAAGGAAACTCTAAGCGAAGTGATTTACAATGGATGGGCAGAAACAGCCAAAATAAAGTCATGATTTTCAATAAGACACCTGCTCTTACGCTAAAAAAGGGGGATTATGTAAATGTTGTTGTGAATGAATTTACACAAGCCACCTTGTTCTGCACGATTGTACACTAATTATAAGCCATCGACATATGGATATTCAAAGTATTAAAAACAGATTCGGTATTATAGGCAATTCGCCTTCCTTGAATTATGCACTTCAGGTAGCTACACAGGTTGCCAATACAGACCTTACTGTATTGATTGCTGGTGAAAGTGGTGTAGGAAAAGAGATTTTTTCTCAAATCATACATACCCTATCCCCCAGAAGGCATAATCCTTTTATTGCTGTAAACTGTGGAGCGATTCCAGAAGGCACTATCGATTCTGAATTATTTGGACATGAAAAAGGATCGTTTACCGGAGCGGTAGATTCTCGAAAAGGGTATTTCGAAACCGTCAATGGCGGAACGCTATTTATGGATGAGATTGGCGAAACGCCATTAGGCACTCAAGCCAGGCTTCTACGCGTTCTTGAAAATGCAGAATTTATTCGTGTAGGTTCATCAAAAGTTCAAAAGACGGATGTTAGGGTTATTGCTGCCACAAACCAAGATTTATTAGTCGCCACACAAAATAATAAATTTAGAGAAGATTTATATTATCGATTAAACACTGTGCCAATTAGGGTTCCTTCCCTTAGAGAACGAAAAGAAGATATCATCTTATTATTTAGAAAATTCGCAGTTGATTTTGCTGAAAAATACAGAACAAGTCCAATTCAACTTGATGATGACGCTAAATCAATGCTCATAAATTATCCATGGCCAGGTAACGTTAGGGAGCTAAAAAACATCGCAGAACAAATTTCTGTACTCTCAGAAAACAAATTGATTACCCCGAAGGAAATAGAACGTTTTTTACCAAAACATGCTGATAGAAACTTGCCAATGGTCATGAAATCAATAAATGGGCAAGGACAAACTGAATTCATGAATGAAAGGGATATCTTATATAAATTATTCTTTGACATGAAGAAGGATGTGACCGAACTCAAGAAAATGTTTCTCGACATCCTTAACAACCCATCAACAATTAATACTGTTTCAAATGCAGTAGAGGCCTCGTTTATGCAGGATCTTCCATTAGTTCAAAACACACTTGAATCTTCATCAGCAAATGTATATTCCGTATCTAAGCAACCTATTATCATTTCAGAATCACGTGATATTCAAGATACAGTTGTCATTGAAGAATCACTCAATATCATGGATAAAGAAAAAGAATTAATAGAAAAAGCATTGAAGAAACACAAAGGTAAACGCAAAGATGCTTCTTCCGATCTTGGTATTAGCGAAAGAACTTTATACAGAAAATTAAAAGAATACGATATTGAAGAATTATAAACGTAAACATCTATTTCATTTCTCCCTTTTATTGATAGCCATTTTATCCATACAAGGAACCTGTAGGTATTCATTGAAAGATGTTTCAATACCCCCTGAGATCAAAACAGTTCGTGTTTTTTACATCGAAAACAAAGCACGATATATCAATCCGCAATTGAGTCCAAAATTATCTGACAAATTAAGGCAGAAAATAGTCAACCAAACTAGGCTTTCACAAACCAATAATGATGCCGATTATGAAATTAGTGGTTATATTAGTGACTATTCTGTGAGCACCTCTGGTATTTCACAAAAACAGGTTGCCAGTAATAATCTGAATGTGAGTGTACATATCATATTTAAAAACAAACGAGACGAGACTAAGAATCAAGAAATTGACATCACCCGTAAC
>CAMCBE010000246.1 GCA_945872805.1 Chitinophaga pinensis
CCTAATAGATTAGACATCATCGAATAGCCTCTGTCGAAGATGTATTTTTTATACTTCTCATTCATCCATGCATCTGCCTTTCCAGTAAGAAAATATTTTTCAAATAAGTGAACGAATACGGCATCTTGACCCATGAATTTTGGGTTTACATACTTTTCTGCAAGACTTGATAAAAAGAACTTAAACATTTCTTCATTCGAATTAGCTTCAGTTAGCATTTTATCTGCATATATATTTATAGAATCCGGAATCTGAGGAAGTACCTCATCATAATACTTGTCAAATTTTCCTTGTAGTACAGGAGTTCTTATTAATCTATCATCGGTGAATGAGATACCGTCCCAGAAGTGGTTCTTGTAGTATTGATATGCAAAGGTTGTGTCATACACTCCACCTGGATGTTGATTTACTGGAGGGATAGTAGGATCTTTCAATAAGTTGAATATCGCAGTAAGTAATAGTTTGGGATGATTTTTTTGTATGTCTTCTCTGTATACCTGAATTTCTTTTGAAAGCGATATCATTTGTTCGTTTATATTCTTTTTTTCGACATCATCTTTTTGTTCATTCAGGCTTTTTTTCAATTGATTCAATTGTGCACCAATTTCAAATGATTTTTTTTGATAGTCGTTGAAGACGGTGTTGTCTGACGTACCGCTAAAAACTATGCTTTTGACTATATTCGACGTATCAGCTGTTACACTGAAATGCTGTTGCTGATCTAATAGACATTCTATCCACCCATTTTTTTCAGGGAATACAATCATATAAACGCCACCTAGTAATTTTGTTGTGCCTGTAAATATTGCTTGCCCCTCTGAATTTATTTTCGAAGAATCAATGAGAAATTGTTTTGTTCCAAAATGATATGCCAAAAAGAGGTAGCCGCTTTTGAATGGCTTGATAGTGGCTTTTATCGAGTAGGCAATGGGCGGCTTTAGTTGGTTTGTGTTTTGGGCAGGAAGGTTTATTGCTATGGTAGATATTAATAGAACGGAAATAACAAATCGCATAGTGTGTTAATTTCTGTAAAATTATCGATTAACTGAGAATAGCCAAGGGTAAAAGTGAATCACAACAAACATTTAAGAAATACGGAGATTTAAGCTGTTGAACCTTCAGGATCCGCTAAGTTTCTCTTTTCTTACCTTTACATCTCAAATTCGGCTCAATGAGAAAAATGCGAAATGTAGTCTTGGAAAATCTTCATGTCGATGGCTATGCTGCTGGTGGGAAGTCAATTGCTAGGCATGAGGGGAAGGTTGTTTTCATCGATGGGGCTGTGCCGGGTGACATAGTTGACGTTAGGCTCTCGAAAAGTAAAAAAGATTGGGCAGAAGGAAAGGCAATTCGATTTTCTCATTTTTCTGCAGATAGAGTAACCCCTTTTTGTGCCCATTTTGGGGTGTGTGGTGGATGCAAATGGCAGATGCTGCCTTATGAAAAACAGCTTGAATATAAACAGCAGGAGGTGGCTGATCAAATGCAGCGTATAGGCAAAATTGAGCTTCCAGACATGCTTCCTATTGTAGGTTCCGCTCAAACCCGTTATTACCGCAATAAGCTCGAGTTCACATTCAGCTCAAAAAAATATTATACGCAAGAGGAAATCGATGCATTGCCTATGCATGCTGATGGACCACGCGGACTTCCATCCATACCCGCTTTGGGTTTTCATGTTCCTGGTTCATTTGACAAGGTAATTGATATAGAGGAATGTTTTTTACAAGCTACTCCAACAAATGAAATTCGAAATGCTATTCGAGTATACGCACTTGAACAGGCTATTTCTTTTTATGATATTCGAAATCATACTGGGTTACTTCGAAATTTAATGGTTCGTTTGTGTACAACAGGAGATCTTATGGTAAATCTTGTTTTTGGTGATGAGGACGCGGATACTCGAATTGACTTGATGGATTTTATAAAAAATACCTTTCCTCAAATCTCATCATTGTATTATACCATCAACAGAAAGTTCAATGATAGTTTACAAGACCAAACTCCAATTTTATATGATGGTCAGCCATATGCTATTGAACAACTAGGGGAGTTGAAATTTAGGGTTGGTCCTAAATCGTTTTTTCAAACCAATACAAAGCAAGCGGAGAAACTTTACCAAATTACCAAGGATTTCGCTGATTTGAAAGGAACGGAAGTGGTTTATGATTTGTATTGTGGCACCGGAAGTGTCGGAATTTTTTTAAGTGATCAGGCGCAAAAAGTAATAGGGGTTGAAGTGATTGATGAAGCAATTGCTGATGCAGAGGAAAATGTAGCCATAAACGGAATTCAAAATGCTTCATTCTTTGTTGGCGATGCAGCTGCTGTGTGTAATGATGCGTTTTTTCAATTGCATGGGAAACCGGATGTAATCATTACTGATCCACCAAGAGCTGGTATGCATGAAAATCTTGTAAATCAGATTTTACAGATGGAAGCTCCTATCGTAGTGTATGTAAGTTGCAATCCTGCCACTCAAGCTAGGGATCTACAGCTCTTGTCAGAAAAATATAGGGTTGCTGCCATCCAACCCGTTGATATGTTTCCACATACGCACCACATTGAAAATGTTGTAAAATTGAGTCTTAAGGATATCTAGTGATTCATTGCTCAAGGTTCGTTAATTTTGTCATTCAAATTATAGTATGCAATCAGAAATAAGGCCAGGGAGTTTTAATGTTCTTCCTCTAGTGATAAAAAATTTAATTATCATCAATTCGCTTGTTTGGTTAGCTCAAATCACTATTGGTCAGGATCTCATGCCAATGGAGAACCTTTTCGCATTACACCACTTCAGTTCTACTCATTATGGGTTTTGGCAGTTTATAACCTATATGTTTTTGCATTCATCCTCTTCTTTCTTTCATATTTTATTTAATATGTTCGCCTTGTGGATGTTTGGTTCAACTTTGGAAAATCTTTGGGGGCCAGGCCGGTTTTTGATATTTTACCTGATTTGTGGCGTAGGTGCAGGATTGGCTCAGGCACTAGCGCTTACCTATGATATTTCCCAATACAATGCCCTGTTTATGGCTGGACAACTATCTGAACAAGAACTTTTTATGCTGAAAAATGTTCCGACCTTAGGTGCATCCGGAGCGATTATGGGAATATTTGCTGCTTTTGCATTTACATTCCCCAATAGCCGTATGCTAATTCTTCCTATCCCATTTCCTATCAAAGCTAAGTGGGCATTATTGGGGTTAGCCGTTTTGGATATTATTGGTGGTATTTCAAGTGAGTCAACCGGGATTGCACACTTTGCTCACTTAGGGGGTGCTGCAATTGGTATTATCGTTGTTATGATATGGAATAAAAAAGATAGGAATCGTTTTTATTGATTCTTTTCAAAATCAAACGTAATTATGGGGTATAGAGATTATAAGCCAAAAACTGGTCCATCACTTTGGAATACATCGAATCCATTGGTCATGCTAGTGATTTTGCTTGCCATGTTTTTTATTTTGTTGAATTTCTTGAAAAGCATTTATACATTTTCGGCGATACCGGAGGAAGCCTTTTATCGAAATATATACCAGTGGTTTGCTATGC
>CAMCBE010000247.1 GCA_945872805.1 Chitinophaga pinensis
TGGCCCTTTATTTATTGACCTAAGCCTAGGTAGGATAGTCGAAATATCTACCTTACTAAGGCCTTCGCTACATTTAAAGACAGGAATTTGATGTAAACCTTATAAATTTAGATATGACTTACTAGTTCTACTCTTCATGAATTTTCAATCTATTGTATTATGAAAAATAAGACTATTACTTTCATTGCGATTATTACTTTGTCGTTTTCTGTTTGGAAACTCCATGCACAAAACAATATACTCATCCCAGAGCGTTACAAACATTATATCGATAATTTCAATTATTACGATAATGAATTATACAGAGAATATATACCCAATGATCAAAGCTGGGCATTCCTTTCCACCTCAATACCACTATTTGATTGTCCGGATAAACAAATGGAAAAAACGTACTATTTCAGGTGGTGGACATATAGAAAACATATAAAGAAAACGGAGAGTGGATTTGTAATCACAGAATTCTTACCTGATGTCCCCTGGGCAGGAAAATACAATACAATAAGTTGTCCGGCAGGGCATCATTTTTATGAAGGACGGTGGCTTAAAAATAATATTTACCTAAACGATTATGCTAAGTTCTGGTTCCGCGAGGCTGAGCACATTTTTGACTATAGTTTTTGGGCAGCCGATGCATTATACAATTATTATTTAAGCACACATGACAAGTCATTGCTGAAGAAACTATTACCCGACTTAGTTCGCTATTATGAGTCGAGAGAAAAGAATCAGCTTGACTCTAATGGATTATTCTGGCAAGTAGATGGCAGAGATGGCATGGAAGAATCTGTTTGCGGAAGCGGGTATAGAGCAACAATCAATTCGTATATGTATGGAGATGCCATTGCGATTTCCAAAATAGCCTTGATGACAGGTGATCATAAATTAGCTAATCGGTTTTTACAAAAAGCTACCGCCTTAAAAAAAATAATCCAAGATAAACTATGGGATAGTAATGATACTTTTTTTAAAGTGTTACCGAGAGAACAAGATCAGTCATTATGCGATGCAAAAGAACTACACGGATATACCCCTTGGTATTTCAATATACCAGACTCATCTTACTCAGTTGCTTGGAAATATATCATGAGCCCTAGTTACTTTTATGCACCATTTGGTTTGACTACCGTTGAACAATATAACGCAGGCTTTAATATTTCTTATGAAGGTCATGAATGCCAATGGAGAGGACCAAGCTGGCCATTTGCTTCGGCAATAACACTCACTGCTATGGCCAATTTATTAAATAATTATAGCCAGGGTTATGTTTCCAAAAACGACTACCTAAAGTTATTAAAAGACTATTCAAACGCGCAGCAGATAACTTCAGAAAATGGAGAAGTTCGACCTTGGATTGACGAAAACCTTAACCCATATACAGGTGACTGGATTTCTCGAACTCGATTGAAGTCATGGGAGAATAATACCTGGTCAGCAGAAAAAGGAGGTGTAGAGCGTGGCAAAGATTATAACCATTCAACTTTTTGCGATTTAATCATCACTGGTTTGGTTGGATTAAGGCCTCAAGAAGAAGGCGTTGTAATAAATCCGTTATTACCTGAAAATTCATGGACTTATTTTTGTTTGGACAATCTTAGTTATCATGGGAAAACCTTGACAGTTTTATATGACAAAACAGGAAATCAATACCATAGAGGAACGGGCTTGATGGTTTTTGTTGATGGCAAATTAGCTGGCAAGTCACAAAACTTGAACAGGATCAAAATAAAAAAAATATAACTATACGATTGGTGTTCTATTCC
This sequence comes from Chitinophaga pinensis, assembly GCA_945872805.1. Lineage (GTDB taxonomy): Bacteria > Bacteroidota > Bacteroidia > Chitinophagales > Chitinophagaceae > Pollutibacter. The sequence goes on from CAMCBE010000247.1 coordinate 1,764, forward strand.
CCACGAAAAGGGGTCGAAAAAAAATCATCCACTTGCTTATTGAAAAGTGATGAATACTCCCTTAACGTCGCATGACCTGAATTGGGCAAGATCCAAAGATAGGCTTGAGGGATATGTTGGAAAATCAATACGGTATGCTGTACATTAATCAAGTCATTGTCTCCTCCTATTATCAGTGAGGGACATTTTATGGTGTGTAGACTTTCTAATGTAATATTGGGTTGAAACCAATCCAATAAAAATAGCTTCCATCTATTTTTATCTTCTGTTGTTTTGAAACTCTTTACATCTGTAGTAAGAATTCTTTTTTGATCGGATTTCCAACTGGAAGGATTAATGGCAGTAGAATCGGGCCAAAGGTTGGCCCCCGTCGATGCTATCTTAATTACTTTACTGGGATGCCTCATGGCCAGACAAAGTGAATTGATTCCTCCATCGCTAAAACCCAATACATAGGCCGAATCGATGTGCAAGGCAGTTAAGAATGCGGCTTCATCATCTGCCATCATTTCAAAACTCAACGAATCATTAGTATCTATCGATTTGCCTTGTGCGCGACTATCAAGAAGAATCACTTGGTATTTCTTTGCAAAATAGGAGACATTTTCGCTGAATGAAGCGCCAGATCAACCATTCCCGTGAATCATTAATAAAGGCTTCCCTGTTCCATATGTTTCATAATACATCTTGATGCCACGGAGATCAATATACTTTCCTGCTTTAGGATTACTTCCATATTTAACGTCTTCCTGCTCACAGCCTACTGAAAGCAGTAACAAAAAACAAACCGAAAGAAAACATCTGTTTTTTTTCAACCGATTATTATTTTAATCAAACACGTGTTTTTAATGACAACAAAATACGGAATTAAAGATTACTCAGCGCAGGTTATACTATAATCTAATTGAGGATTCGCTTCAGCATATTCCATCAAAATATATATGCACAGTTTGTATAAGACTAACCTAAATAAATTTTACATTTACGAATAAATAAACCACACATGATCAAAGATTTGATGAATAATAAACCGGCAAAACTTTTTGCACTCATGTCGGCTTTCTTTGTAGCCAATGCACTGATCGCAGAATGTATAGGGGGGAAAATATTTTCGCTAGAGGCAGTGATAGGCATAGACCCGGTCAACCTAACCTTTTTCGGTGAATCAAATCTATCTTTTGCATTAACATGTGGTGTACTGCTGTGGCCAATAGAATTTGTTATGACCGATATTGTTAATGAGTATTATGGACCGAAAGCAGTACGACGCATATCCTATACAGCCGTTGCTTTAATTGCATATGCATTCATCATGTTCTATCTCGCCATTAGTGTAACACCACCAGATTGGTGGCTTGGCTCAAACACAGAAAAAGGTGTTCCTAATATGCAAGATGCTTTCTCTGCCATTTTTGGTCAAGGCATGTGGATCATTTTTGGTAGCTTAATGGCATTCTTAGTTAGCCAGGTTATTGATGTTACGATATTTCACCGTATCAAAAAAGTAACTGGTGAAAAATGGGTATGGTTGAGGGCAACCGGGTCTACTTTGGTGTCTCAGCTTTTTGATAGCTTTATCGTATTGTTCATTGCCTTTAAATTAGGAAACGACTGGAGCTGGCAAAAAGTATTAGCCATTTGCCTGATGAATTACCTCTATAAATTCACCATGGCTATTGTTCTAACTCCTGTGATTTACTTTATTGAAGGAAGAATTGAAAAATACCTTGGTCATGAAACGGCAAGCAAAATGAAAAGAGCTGCCATGGGAAAAGAAGAAG
>CAMCBE010000248.1 GCA_945872805.1 Chitinophaga pinensis
AGTCTAAGTTCAACCGGACTTTTCTTACAAATTGACCATTTAGGAGTAGAAACTGGGTCTGACTGGCTATAAAAAGTTTCCTCAAAAAATTGTGCGCATTTTCGTAAAATGCAGTTCCAACACACTTTTAAACACGATCATGAGCACATACGCCTTACCTATCAGCCGTTTCAAAGCACAACTTGGGGAATTTCTATTAAAGCAAATCCAATGACCATTAAAGAAAAATAACCTATCTCAAGAATATATGCTGAGTGGCTATAGAGTAGCCAACTCGTAAAGCCCTCATGAACTCATGAAAATTATCATCCAAGACCTACTTGTTTCCCTTTCAGGAAAAATTGTGCTTAATCAATTAAACTTATCCATAGAAAATGGAGAGCAATGGGCAATTATAGGTCCATCTGGATCAGGGAAAACGACCCTGGCTAAAGCCCTGATAAAATCCATTTTCTTTAGAGGCCTGATAGAGTTAACCCATGAACAAAAAGCAACCGATGCACTAAAAATCATTCTCATTGAACAGCAACACCGATTTAAAAACAAAAGCAACGTTGCAAATTTTTACTACCAACAACGATTCAACTCTGCCGATGCCGAAGAAACAATAACTACTCATGAAGAAATAAATCAAGTATCTGAAAATCATCCGGATAAATCAAAATGGATACGTTTTTTCAACATCCAAGATATCCTCGACAAACCCATTATCCAACTTTCTAATGGAGAAAATAAACGACTCCAATTGGTAAAGGCCATGCTTAAAAACCCAGATCTTCTGATCTTAGATAATCCATTTATAGGACTAGATACATTAGGACGAGACGCTCTTTCAAAAGGATTACAAGAGATCAGCAACAATGGCGTAAAATTAATTCTAATTGCATCTGAACACGACATACCTCCTTGCTTTACACATATTGCATTGCTAAAAAAAGGAGCCATTATACATCAAGGTCCGTCAACAGAAATCAAAAAAGAAATAACACAGGTAGAGGATATACAACTTGATATCGAACTCTTAAATACATGCTATAAACCCACTACAGAAACATTCGAATCAGCGGTAAAGATGGTAGATGTAAACATCCGCTACAACCAAACTCAAATTCTGTCAAATATCAATTGGGAAGTGAAACGTGGGGAAAAATGGAACCTACGTGGGCCAAATGGATCAGGAAAATCAACCCTATTGAGTTTAATCACAGCAGATAACCCACAAGCTTACGCAACAGAAATTTTTTTATTCGATAGAAGAAAAGGAACTGGCGAAAGCATATGGGACATCAAAAAAAAGATCGGTTACCTATCGCCAGAAATACACCTCTTTTTCAATCAAGGTGAAACAGCATTTCAAACGGCGGCATCAGGTCTATATGACACGATCGGACTTTTCCGAAAACCAGATGCCGAAAAAATAAACATCGTTTTGAATTGGATGAAACTGCTAAAAATTGATCAGTTTGCAGACAAAATGCTACATCAACTTTCATTGGGAGAACAGCGCCTAGTCATGTTAGCAAGAGCATTGGTAAAAAGTCCAACCCTTCTCATCCTAGATGAACCCTGCCAGGGATTAGATCAACAACAAACTAACTTCATCAAAAACCTGATCGACCAATTATGTAAAATGAAAGAAACTACACTGATCTATGTTAGCCACTATGAACAAGACATACCCTCTTCAGTGAAATACAGTTTAAGTTTAAATGCGGGCAAGGCAACTATCCTACCAATCACTTCACAGTAAGAGTAGAACCTGATACAGCAACTGTTCGTGTCTTCAATGGCGCTGGAGCAGGAGCACCTGTCACGGCACCTGATATAGAATAGGTAGCACCATGGCGAGGGCAAATAAAGCCGTTGGTGTTAGCATCATACTCCACAATCGCACCTTCGTGTGTACATGCATTTAAATATGCCACAAAGCTACCTGCTAAATTACCATCTGCAATACGTACAACAATAATCCCTTTGGATGATATGAAATCCTTAACAGCCAATAATTGAGTTGAAGGGTCAATATTAAGCAGTATGGTATCGCCTGGAGTATTCGAATTATCACCACTCGTATTTGAGTCCTTTGAGCAGGCTGCCATCATACAACTAACACAAGTGAATGCTAATCCACCACTTAACTTGTCTAAAAATTCTTTACGCTGCATAAATAAGAAGTTTAATTACTATATATAATTCATGTTTAAAGATAAATTAGAAGTAAATCAAGAAAAAAATTGATACAATTTTTCATAACAAAGAAACTTACAAAATGGTTGAACCCAATTTCAGATTTTTTTTAGCATATCAAATACACACCAAATTTTGATATATATTCAAACTACTAAATTCAGTATATGAATGCTCACCAAACTATGGATAGCTTTAGTACCCAATGGTGGGGATGTATGTTAGCGGTATCAATAGCTATTACCCTTCTTCTAATTATCCCTTACTACACAAATTGGGGGAAAAGTAAAAGCTACCCAAAATTGATCGGACTTTTAATCGCAATCAATTTGATCGCTGAAAATGTGTATGCTTACGAAATTGGCAATTGGCATCTAACAGAAAATCTCCCTCTACATCTTTGTGGATTAAGTGGATTGATGGGAATTTTTTTAATGTTTCGATACTCATCAACAATTTCACAAGTCTTCTACTACTGGGCACTCATAGGTGGCGTTTATTCATTACTTACACCTGAATTTGATTTAGGAGCGGACGGATATTTTTTTTATTCCTACTTTATCAATCATGCAAGTATTATACTTGTTGCATTCTACATCATTTTACACTTTGAATTTATACCCACCAAAAAATCATGGATTAATGCATTTTACATCACTCAATTTGCTGCACTATGCATTGGCACATTCAACTGGCTATTTGGGTCAAACTACATGTATCTATCCTCCCCACCAATTGCACATAATCCACTTATCATTGGAGAATGGCCCTGGTATATTATGGTTTTTGAAGTCCTAGCTTTTGTTCATTTCTACCTATTATGTGAAGGATTTTTTTTTATCAGAAATATTACGGTGAAAGCATTCAACAAAAAGCCCATCAAGTAAGATTAAACTTTGAAAAAAAACAAATTACAAGTATATTCGCTATGTGTAATTATTACACATAAAGATTGCCATACATGTTGAAAAAAATCACTGGATTATTCATCCTCGTTTTGCTCTTTCATAATTCCCATGCACAGTTGTTGCGTTGGTCTCCAACGTTCATAAAAGAAGCTGATCAAGCCATCAACATAATCTGCAATGCAAGTAATGGTAACAAAGGATTGCTTAGCTACAGCAACACAACTGATGTATACGTACATATAGGAGCCATTACTAACTTAAGCACTAGTAGCAGTGATTGGAAACATGTTCCATTTCAATGGGCAACTACAAACACATCAGCGAATGCAAACTCAACTGCATCAAATGAATGGACCTATACCATAACGGGAGGACTTCGATCTTTTTTTAACATCACTGACCCTAATGAAAAAATTCAAAAAATTGCCATACTATTTAGATCTGGCG
>CAMCBE010000249.1 GCA_945872805.1 Chitinophaga pinensis
TGCTTTTTTGATGGAGTATGATGCATAGCCAACAGATTCATTGTGGTGGTTTAGTAAAATGAATTGATGGCCAAGACTTGTCATTTGCTCTTCAAGTGCTTTTGAGCTGTACATTAAATCAAGCATGTAGTCTATCTGCTCCATGCTAACAATGGAGGGGTATACTTTCCTCCAAATTTCTTCGCTCAATTGTCTAATCGTTGGGATGCCTTCCGTTGAACATTTACTGATGCTGACCATAATTGTTGGAATTGGTATAGGTATCTTTTGAAAGTGCAAGATGCGATTTAATGGCTTTATTCGAAAGAATTAATCCGATTACTAATGAAGCGATCGCCCCAAGGAAGAGGAGTAATGTGAATGTCGGTTTTACAATCATGTCTGCATCTTGTAAAAAGAGGAAGTAGTCGTAGCTGCCATGAAATAATACTGCCCAGACAATACCGGCAATCATTAAATTGCTTTTTTTATGGGTTGAAAATTTAGCTTTTCCCATGAAGTAGCCCATGATGATGGCGAATGTGGCGTGTGCGGGTATGGCAAGGAACATGCGGACTATCGCGGTTTGAATGCCTGATTGGGAAACGTAGAAAATGTTTTCTACTGTGGCAAAGCCCATTCCTACCATTACGGCGTATACGATCCCATCAAAGGGTTCATCGAATTCAGGTTTTCGAAAGGCATAGTACCGCAGCATCATGAACTTAAATAGTTCTTCAACGAGCGCAACGCTTATGTACGCTTTTACACCTATCCCGGCAATTGAGTTGAAGAATGGACCTTGCTCAGCTAGAGCAATTATCGTTTCAATGAGAAGAGCAGGGATGATAGCGAGCATGCCAAGTAGAAAGCTGATGATTAAATGCCTTCTAGGTTCAATATTATATTCATCTTTGAAGATGATATAGAGTGAAATAGCGATTCCGGGAGCGATGGCAAGCATGAGCCAATTCATGCAAAAATATTTGGGCTCAAGTTAAAACAAATTGACACTATTGGCTGAACCTTTTTTATTTTTAATTTTCAAATCACTCATATCTATGATTAAGCGCCTTATTGGTATTTTTCTCCTAGGAGTATTCATCCATTCGAATATTCTTGCCCAGCGATTTGGTGCTAATCCATCTTCATTGAAGTGGCTTCAACGAAATGATAAAGCCACGAGAATTATCTATTCACCTGGAGCAGAAGCCTTGGCCAATCGTATTGGGGAGTTGACAACAGGGTTGTCTCAAGAAGTTTCTCATCGTTTGGGTACGTTGAATAAGCCCATCAATATTGTGTTGCAGCCAAATCCACTTGTATCCAATGCCTATGTGGGCTTAGCGCCGTGGCGAAGTGAATTTTATCTCACGCCTATGCAAAATTCACTTGAATTGGGTTCAACGAATTGGATTGATAACTTGGCGGTGCATGAATATCGGCATGTTCATCAGTATACTAATTTTAGAAAGGGGTTGAGTCGATTTGCATATATCATTGCAGGGCAGGAGGGACAAGCATTGGCGAATGCTGCAGCTATCCCTGATTGGTTTTTTGAAGGAGATGCTGTTTATTCGGAGACTAAGTACCTTAGTCAGGGTAGAGGAAGGCTTCCGTCTTTCTTTGATCAGTTCAATGCCATTTGGCAAGCAGATAAAGAATATTCTTTTCAAAAATTAAGGAATGGTTCGTTGCGTGATGTCATTCCCAATCATTATCAGCTGGGTTATTTGTTGGTTAATTATGGATACAATCGATTTGGCGATCAGTTTTGGCATGATGTAATGAATGATGCTGTTCGATATAAAGGGTTGGTTTATCCTTTCCAGCGGTCAATAAAAAAGTACAGTGGAGTTGGGTATACTGAGTTTGTGAGAGAGGCTCTTAATTCATATAAAAGATCATTTCAGCAAAATTATAGGAATAATTCACAGTCGTTAGTTAATGCTAGTTTAACTAAATCAATAGTTGAGTATTTTTATCCTGCTTGGACTGGTTCTGATTCTGTTGTGGTCTTACGAAAAGCGTATAATGAAATTCCAACCTGGGTCATGTTTAGTGCTGGGAATATGACGAAATTGGGAGTTAAGGAGATCGGGTTGGACGACTACTTTACCTATAAAAAGGGTCAGCTTGTTTATACGGCCTTGCATTATGATCCTCGTTGGATATGGAAAGAATTCAATGACATTAAATTGTTTGATATTGAAAATCATACAGGCAATTTTATTACACATGGTCGTCGATATTTTTCGCCTGATCTTTCGAATGATGGAAATCAGGTAGTCGCTGTTTCGATAGATCATGTTGGTCGGTCATCTTTGCATGTTATCAATGTAGCGGAAAAAAGTCTTCAACGCAGTATAGAGTTCAAGGATGATTATTTTTTAAGTTATCCCTGTTTCTCTAGCGATGACCAATTCATATTTTCTCTAGCTCGAAAGAAATCGGGAGAAAGCGCAGTGTTAAAGTATAGTTTAGTTGACTCAACGGTGGAAACTGTTTTTCCATTTGTGAATGCGCCGATAGCTTTCTTAAGGGTGAATAATAATAAGTTGATATTTACTGCATCGCAATCCAATCGAAATGAAATATGGTCGTTTGATTTGGTGAACAAATCATTCCATGTTTTATCTTCTGAGTCAACTGGAAGTTATGCTGGAGGGCTTGATTCTGCTGGGTTAAGACTTGTTTATACGCGTCCGACTGTGAAAGGGAAGCAGTTGTTTATAACCCCTATTGATTCATCCCGGCGCGTTGACTCTATGACATCTGTACAGTTTGTGTATGAGAATAATTCAACAGGTCAATTACAAGATTTAATTCATCGCGATGATTCTATGGGTTATCAAGTTAGTCCCTATAAAAAGACGACTGGGATAGTTAACGTGCATAGTTGGCGGCCTTATTATGAGCGACCTGATTGGAGCTTCAGTTTATATAGTCAAAATGTGTTAAACACATTTCAATCTTCATTGAACTACGTATACAATGAAAATGAACGATCTCATAAAATTGGACTAGATGGAAATTTAGGTATTTGGTATCCTTGGTTGGTTGGTGGAACTGATTATACTTTTTCACGATCCTATACAGATAATACAGTTGATATTCGTTGGAATGAGTGGAATGGTCATATTGGATTGCGGGTACCATTGAATTTTACGAATGGGAAATTTTATCGACAACTTGATCTTTCTACACAGCTGTATGGCGTGGGGGTTTATTACGATGCAAAGAGTGTTCCGTTGTTTGCGAACAACCATGTTTCCTATCTCCAGCAGCAAATCGTGTATTCAGCCTATTCGCAGCAGGCAGTTCAGCATATCTATCCTCATTTAGGCATTTCGACACGAATTTTAAATCAGGTAGCCATAGGAAATACCCGTGCCTCTCAGTTATTGATGTCGGGGCAAGTTTATTTACCTGGATTAGGGCGAAATCATTCTATCGTTAGTTCGTTGAGTTATCAGCGGCGTGATACGTTGCAGCAATATATTTATGCGAATTCATTTTCGATGGCAAGGGGATATGATGCATTGAATTATCCAAGGAT
>CAMCBE010000250.1 GCA_945872805.1 Chitinophaga pinensis
CATGATGAAAATAGTTGGAATGGAACTGAATATGAAAAATATGGTGAGATGGCTATACCACTCTCTGTTTTTTCTTCACTTTGGAAAGGAATACCACTGCTCTATAGTGGGCAAGAGATTCCTAATCATAAGCGTTTGTCATTTTTTGATAAAGATCAATTGGATTGGAAGAGTAATGTAGCGCTGCATGAATTTTATAAAACATTATTCACCTTTAGGAAAAAAAATGCGGCCTTTAATGGCGAGTTGTTAGATGTATTTTGCCACCATGTTCATAATAGCGTTTCTCATCATGTACTAAGTTTTAGGCGAACAAATCAATTTAACACAATTTATATAGTAATTAATTTTTCTGAGTATACCTTGAGCAATGTAGAACTTGAATTCACCGATTCAAATGGAATATTCTCTGAATTATTTACCTCTTCAGAAAGAGAATTCAACGGTTCTTTTCAATACATAGACCTTAACCCTTGGGGATATCAAGTATGGTATCAATAAAAAAGCGAATCAATTGATTCGCTTTTTTATTGATTTAAATATGTGAAGTTATTCTCCTATTTCAATTGGATATTGATAAACCCCATCATATCCTGGATAGAATCCTTCAAGCGTAATTTGCTTGGGTGACTTAGCCAGTATGGCATTTAGTTCATCTATGGAATTTGTTTCGGTTCCATTTGCTTTTAAAATTACAAAGCCATCGCGCATACGTGTCTGATCATCTATGATTCCAGCATTTATTTTTGTTACCACAACGCCTCCTTTAACCCTGAGTTCAGTTGCCTTTTTCTTATCTAGGGTTTGAAGTTCAGCACCAAGCTTATTGATTACACTGTTTTTAACAATCTCATAGCTACCAGTCTTGTTTTTTAAGGTAACGTTAGTTGTCATTTCCTTACCGTTTCGGATATAATTAACCGTAATCTTGTCACCTGGTTTGTATCCCGCTATCTGTTCAACCATCTCGCTTCCGGTATTAACCTTTGTGCCATTTATTTTGGCTATATAATCCCCAGCTTGTATTCCAGAATTTGCCATGGCCCCCTCTTTGGTTACTTCGCGCACGAGTACACCTTGGCCTTCTTTGAAGCCTAATTTTGTTTTTTCTTCATCAGGGGCATTGTCAGGTAAATAGGAGATACCCAAATAAGCGCGCTGAACGGTACCATACTGTAATAAGTCATTGATTATTTTCTTTACAATGTTAACTGGTATGGCGTAAGAATATCCAGCGTATGCTCCAGTAGGAGAGGCTATGGCCGAAACGATACCAACAAGCTCGCCATTTGTATTGACCAACGCACCACCAGAATTTCCTTGGTTTACTGCTGCATCTGTTTGAATAAAGGACTCAATAGGGCTATTGCTTTTCCTTGAATTTAGTCCCAAGGATCTTGCCTTAGCACTTATGATGCCCGCGGTTACAGTAGTCTCTAAGTTTAAAGGATATCCCACCGCTAACACCCATTGCCCTACTTTTACATTATCAGAGTTCCCGTAAAGTAGAAATGGAAGCACTTTTGCTTCTACTTTAATAAGCGCTAAATCACTACTCGGGTCAGCACCTACTACTTTTGCCTTGTATTGCTTTTTGTTATTTAACGTTACCATCACTTCTGTAGCTTCATCAATTACATGGTTATTGGTTACAATATATCCATCTTCACTAATAATCACCCCAGAGCCACTTGCCCGTTGAGGCATAGACTTCATTTGTGGGCCATTAAAAAAGTCATCAAAAAAATCTTCCCCAAAAATATCGCCAAAAGGATTCTTTTTAGTTTTCGGCAAATTGTTGCTTGCTTGATTAGTTCCAATTACTGTGGTGATGTGGACAACAGCAGGAACTGAAGCTTGGGAGGCTGCTTGAAAGTCTACCGGCTGTCCAGGGATATTGTTGTTGCTGTCGAAAAATCCCGCATAGCTAGCGGGAAGTTTACCAATGTTTTCTTGAAGTGGGCCTGGTTTTCTGATAAATGAATCATAACCAAACATGGCCACCGTAGTGGTTGCTGCACTGATTAGAACAACCGATAATGTTTGCTTGAGGTTCATGATATTTATTTTTTTAAAAGTGAATACAATTTTTGTGCCTAACCCGATGCAAATAACTAAACATGTCTGAATTTCATATTACCTGCCAACCTATTTAACAAATCCTTATGCGATAGCCTGATTTTCATGGGATATGCCCAGGAGATTTACCTTAAAGATGCTGCAAAAATGACATGGTATCAATGCCATCAGCATAATCCCTAATTTTAGGTACTTGTGATGTACCCCAGTGAGTATATTCTCGTCCTATAGTGCATTGAATTTTATCCTTTATTAATCCTTCATTGATTTGTTTTTTAGAGCTATAAAATTGGTAATGTAGCTGACCAATTGGAGAAAATGCACTTTCGTTCTTGATTAAAACTAGTGAATCGTTACTCATGTAATATTGATTATTCATGATGGCAATGGTTAACTGATAATCAAAATTATTCATGTATTTAGCATGGTCTCTATAATGATCATATTTTCTCAATGCATTTAACAGAGGAACAAAATCATACCCTTCTGGAACATATACCTGTGTCACGTTTCGACACCCCAACCCAAAATACAATTGAATGTCATCTGACAGTAAACTTAGCTCTTCTGTGGTTTCATTTCCTTCTAAAATAGCAATGGATGTTTTGTTTTTCCTTATTATATGAGGGTATTTTTTGAAGTAATATTCAAAGTACCGTGCACTATTGTCTGACCCTGTAGCAATATAGGCATCACAGCCTTTTAGCATTTCCTCAAATTGGAAATAGTTATTTATCTCAGGGTATTCTATAGACGCCATTTCGATCAAGTGTTTAATGAGGAAGGGGTCTTTCGACGAAAGTTTTATTCTTGCTTTATGGCCAAAAAGAAACGTGCAAAATAAATCATGAAATCCAACATAAGGAATATTTCCTGCCATGATTACCCCAACAGTTTTCGGATTATCCTGTATTTGTGGGGTTTGGTATTCTCTAGAAAAATCCTCTAGAATTTGCGCGCTGAGCATTGAATCGGCAGTATTTTCTCCAGCTTTTTTTATGTATTCAGGGATGAACCACCTATTGTGCTCATAAGCACGCTGGCTAATGTTAGTTAAGGTATCACTATTCCCTAGTAAGTACCTACCTATATGTGCTAATGCAGAAATTCGGGTTTCTAAATTCATTTTTAATTTTTCAATTCAATAAAGTATCTTTATAAGATAGATCTAAACGCAAAAATAGATCCAATTTCAACCCAAAAAAATTGAATTATTATGGCAATCAAAATTACTGATGAATGTATTAACTGTGGAGCTTGTGAACCAGAATGTCCTAACAACGCTATTTATGAAGGCGGAGTAGAGTGGGCTATTGCTGATGGTACTAGCGTAAAAGGCACTTTTACCCTATTGGACGGGTCCTCTTTAGAAGCAAATCACAAGAATTCACCGGTTTCAAACGATACATATTACATTACTCCAAATAAGTGTACTGAATGTCAGGGTTTTCATG
>CAMCBE010000251.1 GCA_945872805.1 Chitinophaga pinensis
TTGGTTCAGCCAGAACAAGGATTTAATGGAATAGAGGATATTATGATTGAAAACAAAAAAATCAACTTACTATATCCTGATAAAAAAACTACTATTTCACTTTCTATAGATTCAACCTTATTATATGAACTATCAACATAAAACAGTCGTCATTACGGGAGCAGCAAAAGGAATCGGAGCAGCTTGTGCTTACCTTTTTTTAGATTCGGGCGCGAATGTTGCTTTATTGGACTTGATATTTCCTACTCAACTATCCGATGAGAAATCCTTGTCGATTGTCTGTGACGTTTCAAATGAAGAGCAGGTAAAGCAAGCAATGCAAAAGATTGAAGATCATTTTGGCTCAATTGATTATTTAGTCAATAACGCTGGAATCCAACGATATGGTACTGTTACAGAAACTACCTCGGATGAATGGGATTTGGTGATGAATGTAAACCTAAAAAGTATTTTTTTGTGTGCTAAATATGCTATTCCTTCCATGTTAAAAAACAATAAAGGCGTAGTCGTTAATATCTCTTCCGTTCAAGCTTTTGTTACACAGCATAATGTATCGGCCTATACAGCATCTAAATCAGCAATATTGGGTTTGACTAGAAGTATAGCAGTTGATTATGCCCCATCCATTCGCTGTGTAGCCGTTTGTCCAGGTACAATAGATACACCCATGTTGCGTGATGCGATTGAACTATCCCCAAATCCGACAGAAGTGATGGAAGAGTGTATTGATATGCACTTGACCAAACGTATTGGCACAGCAGAGGAAGTGGCAGAACTTGTGAAATACCTTTGTGATGATAAGTCGGGGTTCATTACTGGACAAGCATTTAGAATTGATGGCGGGTTGGGTATTACTATTCTTGGCAGTAAAAAGGAGTAGCAAGTCTTGATTCAGTCTTTGCCATAAGATTCCCTCAAATAAAGTATTTTTATTAATTATTTAATTTAAACGGTAGAATGAAAATTACAGATATTAAAGTCACAACAGTTGCGGTTCCTTTAGAAGCACCTATTCGTCATGCGAACGGTACACATTGGGGTAAATTTATTCGCACCATTATTGAAGTTGAAACGGATGAAGGCATTACAGGATTAGGTGAAATGGGAGGTGGAGGAGAGTCTGCTGAAAATGCATTTAAAGGACTAAAAAGTTATTTAGTTGGTCACGATCCATTTCAGTTAGAGTCTATGTATTGGAAGATTTGTAATCCAACAGCATCATTATATAATAATAGAACACAATTGCATGCAGCATTAGAATTTGCTTGCATGGATATTATGGGAAAAAAATTAGGTGTTCGTGCTTGTGATCTATTGGGGGGTGCATTACGAGAAGATATTCCCTTTGCATCCTATTTATTTTTCCGTTATCCTAATTTGGAAACTGGTGCTGGTGGAGAAGAAACAGCCGATGAAATGGTTAAGCATGCAAAAAAATTAGCAGCAGAGCATGGATTCACTTCTCATAAATTAAAAGCAGGCGTTTTTCATCCAGATCATGAAGTGGAAGTATTTCGGGCTATTGCAAATGCATTTCCTGGTCATCGTGTAAGGATAGATCCCAATGCAGCCTGGAGTGTGGAAGATTCAATTCGAATAGGTCAATCTATTGAAGATTTGAATAATGATTATTTCGAAGACCCTACTTGGGGGTTGGAAGGCATGAGGAGGGTTAAAAGTCGAGTTCGTATTCCAACTTCAACCAATACAGTAGTAGTAAATTTTGAACAACTCGCTTCTTGTATTCGAACGGAAGCGATTGATGTTATTCTGTTGGATACTACATTTTGGGGTGGCTTGCGTCAGGCATGGAAAGCAAGTGTAATCTGTGAAAAATTCCAGCTAGGCGTAGCCGTGCATAGCTCAGGTGAATTGGGCATCCAATTGGCTACGATGCTTCACTTAGGAGCTACCGTTCCAAATTTATCTTTTGCAGCTGATGCCCATTATCATCACCTTACCGATGATATCATAAAGGGCGGTAAAATGAAATACATAAATGGTTGTATTCAAGTGCCGCAAGGGCATGGACTAGGCGTTGAGATCGATCGTGATAAATTAAATCACTATGCTGAGTTTTATAAACAAGCTGGTGGATATACATATGATCGTGATCCCAACAGACCTGAATGGTATAGCATCATGCCGGAAAAAAGATGGGCTACACCTAAAGGAAAATAAATCAAGCTATTGATAATGCAGTTGATTCATTTAATTCGAGATCACAAATTGATATTATGGCACTAACAATTGATGATGTAACAATTTTTGCAGATGGTCTAGATCATCCTGAATGCATTGCTGTTCACCCTGATGGATCTGTCTGGGCTGGTGGTGAGGCTGGTCAAGTCTACAGAGTATCTGCCGATGGAAGTGAAATAAGAGAAGTAGTTAATACCGGTGGATTCAATCTTGGACTAGCATTTTCTCCAGACATGTCATGGTTGGCAATATGCGATTTGAAAAACCATTGTGTATGGAAATTAGATTTACACACGCTGTCGCTTATAAAATTTGCAGAAGGGGCGGAAGGAGTTTCTTTCAATATTCCAAACTATCCCAGTTTCAGTAAAGATGGACATCTTTGGGTATCTGAGAGTGGAGCATTTAGACAAATTACTGGAAAGTTATTTCGGTTTGATAAAGACGGGCAAGGTGGTATTTGGCATCAGGGACCGTTCAATTTTGCCAATGGCTTAGCTCTTTCTGCACAAGAAGATTGGCTTTATGTGGCTTGTACATGGCTACCTGGGGTAGAGCGTATTGCAATCAATTCAGATGGCTCTGCAGGTGTGCGTGAAATCTATTGTACACTTCCTCAAAGTTGTCCTGATGGCCTAGCGTTCGATGCAGAAGGAATTCTATATGTTGGTTGCTATGCACCAAATTGCATTTATAAAGTAACTCCAGACAAAGAAGTTAGTGTACTCATAGATGATTGGGAAGCGCATACTTTATCCAATCCGACTAATTTAGCATTTGGGGGTGCAGCGTTCAACCAATTATTTACTGCCAACCTAGGACGCTGGCATATTAGTAAAATAAATATCGATACTAAAGGACAAAAATTAGCTTGCCATAAATAGATATTCCTCTACTTATTGTTCCCTTTCAAACTATATTTTAGTTTAATAAAACGGGGATGATAAATCGTTGCGTCCTTCTCTATATCATTCCAAAAATCAGGTGTAATGGTATTGTAACTTATAAGAAGCTCTCCGGGCTTAGATAGACTTGGGTGTGCTTTTGCGTTATATGTCCAAAGTCCTTCTTTCCATTCTGGAGCTGACCAAATTTCTGTGATGTCGGAAAAGGGCCCTACTGGACTGTCTGCAATTCTCATTCCCACTTTATCGGATAGTCCTAACACTTGAAATATTAAAATAAATCTTCCGTCGGGCAATTGAGTCATGCTTAATTCGTCAGACACTGCATTGGTTAATGCCTTGAGGTCTGTTGAATTTTCACTCCAATCACTTCCATTCCAATAGCGCCATGCTTTTGTGTTTTCAAATTCGGCAGGCTTCACT
>CAMCBE010000252.1 GCA_945872805.1 Chitinophaga pinensis
ATTGGAAGGCTGAGCGTATCAAGTGGCATACTTCTATGGGTATTCCCGCAGAAAACTATCGTTTCCACGATCATGTTAAGCTAGCTCACTATGCCGATGCGGCAGTTGATATTGAATATGCATTCCCAATTGGGTGGAAGGAAGTAGAAGGAATTCATAGTCGAACTGATTTTGATTTAAAAAGTCATCAACAATACAGTGGAAAAAAGCTTCAATATTTCGATACAGAGATAAATCAGAATTATATTCCGTATGTAATTGAAACCTCTATTGGCTTAGATAGGATGTTCCTGCTTACTTTATGTCATGCCTATCAAGAAGAGAAGTGGACTAAAGAAGACGGCACGGAGGATAGTAGAGTGGTCTTGAAAATTCCTGCTAAAATTGCGCCCATCAAGTTGGCCATTTTACCACTTTTGAAAAAAGAAGGATTGCCTGAGATAGCAAGGGAAATCATGAATAAATGCAGGAATGAATTCTATTGTTTTTATGAAGAGAAAGATACGATTGGGAAAAGATACCGCAGAATGGATGCACTTGGTACTCCTTTCTGTATTACCATAGATCATCAGACTAAGGACGATCAAACAGTTACTATTCGTTATCGAGATACAATGAAACAGGAGCGAATTCCAATAGTCGGATTGGTAAATTTCATAAAGAGTAAATTCTAGTCAATCGCTTTCACTCGCTACCGTTTGGTTACTGTGTTAATTATGCGGCCGATGATTTCTTTAAAAAATCTCGCCCATCCATCAAATGAATCTGATGTTGGAACAAATGCCGCTGCCTCTAATTTAGTAGAAGATGGAAACATGCCAAATGCACAGGGGTAAGGCCTAATTTTTAATCCTTCTTTTTCAAAAATTTCGGTAGCCCTTGGTATATGAAATGCAGATGTGATGAGTACTAGCTTTCCTTTCAGTCCACCCATGCTGCCAATTAATTTATGGGTGTACTCGGCGTTTTCTTTTGTATTTTTTGATTGCGTTTCAATATAGATATCTTCTTTTGGGATGCCTAGATCAATCAAGCTTTTAGCAATGAATTCTGCTTCTGCAAAATGTTGTTTTGCGAAAATGGCGTTTCCTCCACTAGCAATAATTTTTTTAATATGCCCAGTTTTGTAGAGTAATGCGGTTTGAATGAAACGGTCAGATGATTGATTAAAATGTGGAGTTGCATTTACTTCATCAAAGCTTACCATTCCTCCTAGTACAACACCAATTTCGTATTGTTCATTTGATTTCATTGGCATTGGGTTGGCCTGAAATTGAATGAGAATAAGATTAATGAGCCAGGGGTTTGAGAAAAACAATGTAATGCCAAGGCAGATAATAATAAGTTTTTTTCGTCTCCGTTGATCACCTGAAAGTATTGATGCAATCAATAAAATAGTGATCCAAATAAATGGATTTAGGAAAAACGAAAATACTTTAGAGAGTATAAACATATACTTGTATAAATGCATTGAATATATTAATCGTATTGATTAATTTTTTATAATGCTTCTAGTAAATTGATATTTTCTGTCGAGTGATGTTACTGTAAGAATGTAACTTCCTGCAGCAAGATTGCTGATGGATATTCTGCCATTTTCGTACCCGGTTTCTTTCCGGTAAACTACAGCCCCATTCATAGCAGTGAGTTGAATGCTTAGTTTTTTTATGGTATACATATTCCCAACTTGGAACTGCAATTCATCATGAGCAATGGTTGGGTAAGCCGTTTTTATGAAATTTAAATCATTTCTAATCGGATTTGATACTGCGGTTATGAGTGGCACTGGATCTCCGATATAAGCCACGAACATGCCATTCCCATGTGTTCCTGCTACAAGTGTATTGTCTTTCCATCTGTAGGCAAGTGAGTTTACTAGTGAAGTATTGATCATCTCTGAAGGTTCACCAGCGACTCCAATTTCCCTAGACCAGACGGTATTGGTTCCATTGATAGCAGTCGTGCTGAACAAGCCTGCAGACGTTCCAACATAATATTCTATGCCCGTTGATTTGGCTACAATCTGACACGACCTAACGGATGGCAGTGTTAAATTTCCTTCTATCACTTGCCATACAGGTCGATCTGCAGTTGCATTGCCTGTCCAAAATATACTGTTTACATTATAGTTAGAAACAATAGCAATAACGGTGTCTTGGTTTCTAGGATTGATGGCAATATCATTTACTACCCCCGAGGTTATTCCTAATGGGGTAATGTTAGTTGGACCTGTAGAGGCTGAAATATTTTGTGGGTCTTTTAGTCTATATATTTTTCCGGCAGAGGTTCCCATGAGTAGGTAGCTGTTGGATGTATATGTGCCAGCTGTTGTCGCCATTGAAAATATATTACCACTTAATGAAGCCGCAACACTTTTCATCAAGGTCCAATTTGTTGGGGTCACTTTCGTGGCGTCATTTGTCCTGAACAAACTATCGTTAGATGCATAATATAGATAGTCAGTATTGTCTGGGTCTAAGTGGTAATAGGTAATGAACTCTCCAGCGCCAGCAGTGCTTGGTTTGATAGGGGTATATAAGTTGGTGGAGAAATCAAATAATTTCATCCTGTAAAATTGACCTTCCTGTGCTGAACAAAATAAATATTGCTGTCCTGCTGTATTTTTTTTTGTCATACCTACTTGACAACCATCTCCGCCTAGTAAAATGAAGTGATCGTTGCTATCTGAAAGTATATCAATAATTGGACTTTCTGGATTATCGCGAAAAGTAGTAGAATTATCTTGCGCACCACCATAAAAAACCCTACTACCTGGGGTTGGATCGATGCCAATATGATAATATTGAATAGTTTGGTATTGACTATTTGCGTTTTTCCATTCAGGACTAATGGCAGTGATGTCTTTAATAATAGCAATACCTCCATCTGATGCAATTAGAGCCCTATTAGGATTAGAAGGATCAAAGGAAAAACTATGGTTATCGGCATGGCTGATTGAGCTAGTGTCGGTATAGGTTGATGAGGATATGCCTCCGGCAAAAAGGACACTGTCTTTGGTCGCAAATCCGTCTTTGGATCTAAATATATTCACTCCACCTGCTAGAACAATATTTGGGTTGGTTGGATGGATAGCAAGAAGCATATTATACCCTCCTTGCATCTCCATATATTTTAGTGATTTTCCATCTCTTTTGGCAACCAAGTTTTCCGTTAATTTTTGCCAAGTAAAAGGGGATGTTGACATGTCGCATTTAAATAGATCAGCCTCTGGTTTGCTTGCCCCATTGTCTGTGTTTTCTACCATGGTGTAGAGAATATTTTCATTAGACGGAGCAATCGCTATCACTGTTCTTCCCCAACCACCACTATAATCACCAGCATTATTAGTTTTGTTATTATAACTTCTCCATCCTGCTGCAGAATCGGGCGCATCTTTTATTCCTCCAGCTATGCGTGTAAAGGTTCCATTCCCGCCTGTTGCGGAAGTGAAAATTCCAGCATATGCTCTGTCTTCATTTCTGCCACTCATGGCAATAAAGATTTTTGATCCAGTTTTTGTAAT
>CAMCBE010000253.1 GCA_945872805.1 Chitinophaga pinensis
AGATTAGGATATCCTTAGCGCAATAAGACGTGAGATATGAGACGTGAGAAACAGCCAAAATACTAACATCTCACATCCCTCATCCCACGCCTATTTAAACAAATAAATCGAATTTGCTTGTGAAGTACATGTCATCACTAAGCTATTGATGCATACATGTTCAGGGAGATTAGCACAATAGTGAACGGTGTCAGCTACATCATCTGCATATAGTGGAGTATAGCCATCGTAAACAGCCTTGGCTTTTTCTTCATTTCCTTTAAACCGCACAATAGAGAATTCAGTGTCTGCTGCGCCGGGATGAACGACAGTCACTTTTATCTTATGTCGCAATAGATCAATTCGCATGGCTTGACTTAATACTTCGACAGACGTTTTGGTTGCACAATACACATTACCACGCTCATATACTTCCTTACCTGCAGTAGAACCAATATTGATAATATGCCCCTTACCTCTCTTGATAAAATTAGGAAGCACTGCTTTTGTAACATAGAGTAAGCCTTTTACATTCGTATCAATCATGGTTTCCCAATCATCCATATTGGCTTCGTCGAATAAATCACGGCCTAAAGCGAGGCCCGCATTATTAACAAGAATATCTAAATCTACTAAAGCAGGATTATTGAATAAGGCAGAAAATACATCGTCCTTTTGTTGAACATCAAAAACCAACACCGTTACGGACACACCATATGTTGCGATTAGTTCATCTTTGATTTCCTCAAGCAATTCAACTCTTCTCCCGGTAATAAATAAATCATCTCCGGAAGCAGCAAATTGCTGAGCAATGGATTTCCCAAACCCAGAACTAGCGCCAGTTACCAATACTTTTCTCTTCATATAAATACTATTACTATGCTATTCAAATGATTTTAAACTAAATTGAAACTGTATTAACGAATCAATGTTGATTCTCCTTTTTTATATAAAGGTTTGCCGAGATAATCTTTTCCAAGTACCTGCCAGACAAAGGATTCATTTCCTTGATCCCT
This sequence comes from Chitinophaga pinensis, assembly GCA_945872805.1. Classification (GTDB taxonomy): domain Bacteria; phylum Bacteroidota; class Bacteroidia; order Chitinophagales; family Chitinophagaceae; genus Pollutibacter. The sequence goes on from CAMCBE010000253.1 coordinate 996, forward strand.
TCCTTTGTATACTCCATTCCAACCTTTTCCCATAGCGCTTGTGCTGAATACCAACTCACCGTATCGATTATATACTTTGAAGTATTCTATGGATAGAATACCGACAGGAATAGGAATCAGGTAATCATTCAAGCCATCGCCATTAGGCGTAAAGGCTGTTGGCACAAAAATTTCTGGAGGTGTTTTATACACCTTTACATTCATGGTATCATAAGCAAAACAACTTCCTCGAGTAGATACTTTTACGATGTATTGAATATCACTATTTAATCGGGCAATAGGATTTGAGATACTAGCATTTGATAAAAAATCTGGTGGCAACCACTGAAACTGTTGACCTCCTTGTGCATTTAATTGCAACGGTTGTCCTATCACAACAGCAGTATCTTTTCCTGCATAGGCTATTACTGGTGGCACTACTTCTACCAAAACGGTATCATAAGCTGGCTTTGGACATCCTTTATTATCAAATACGCCTACTACATATGAAGTAGTTGAAATGGGTGATGCGATAGGGTTCTTTAATGTATTATCATCTAGCGTTCCGTAAGGGTACCATAAATACTGAAGTCCCCCAGAAGCATGCAACTGAACTTGCTTTCCAAAACAAATTAACGTATCCATGCCTGCATCGGCTATTGGATACGGAACAGTGGTAACAACAAATCTATCCAAGGCCTGACAAGTTCCAATCTTAGCCAGTAATGCATACCGAGTAGTTTCAGTAGGCCTGGCCCAGGTTTTTTTCACTGTTGGGGAGGTGACAGTCGATATAGGTGTCCATGCATAGGATACTCCATCCGAAATTGGATTCAATAAAATACTATCCCCTAAACAAATTGTAGTGTCATTTCCTGCATGCAAGCTGACAAAAGATCGAACATCAACAAAAACACTTGCAATATTAATACAGCCAGGGGCCTGAGTTACTGTAACATTATATCGGGTTGGCACAGTTGGACTAACCAGTGGATTTTGAACAGTTGAACTTCCAATAATATTGTCGCCAGTCCATTGATACGTTCCAGTTCCAATTGCATTTAATCGAAGTGCCCCGTCTTGAGTACACATAATTGTATCACCACTTATTTTTAGGTATGGTTTATCATCAACTAGAATTGATTTAACCAACGTATCAAGACATCCCCTATCACTTCCAGCAATCAACGTAACATCATACGTTCCTTTAGTTAGATATATATATGAAGAATTTTTAAGCGACGAAGTGTCTGTAGAAACAGAAGCATCTCCAAAATCCCAATGCCATTTATTCAATGTACCATAAACAGCTTTAGATGAATCAATAAAAGCAAATGGAACACCAACACAAGTTTGCAAGGCATTGAAACTAGCTGTAAAACCAGGCCAAATTTTGGCTGTAGCATAAGCAGTATCAGAACAGATATCATTTTTATTTGTAATAAGTCGTACCGTATATTCCCCCGGTAAACTATAGGTATAGCTTGGAGTTGAGAGTATTGACGTATCATCAACAGCAGTGGATAAGCCAAAATCCCAATTATACGATTTGATCAATGGGCTATTGCTCAAATTCTGAAAATTCAATGTTGACCCTTCACAATTGATGTAACTTGAATTCAGCTCTGCTTTGGCAATACTGCAATTAGATACTTGCAAGTGAAGATCTTTTCGGTGAATGTTTATTATACTGCCATTCCTTCGTTCTAAAACTGTAACAGTGAGTGCATAGATCCCTTGAACAGGAGCTACTCCTGAAATAAAACCTGTTATAGGATCAATGGTGACATTCGGACCTAGTGGAGATTGGGCAGAAAAACCAAAATTATATGCAACAGTTTTATACGGTGGAGCATTAGCCGTATCAGGCATTGGCCAATCCATTGTACCGCCATCAAAGGCATTTGCAAATTTGTATTCCAATTGGTCATTATCAGCATCTGATGCACCAAAATCATAGGTAAAGTAATTATTAGAACAAATAATCACGGTATCGCTTGTGTTGAAAACAGGAGTACTGTTAGCAGGGCCAGTCGCTACATCTGCAGTACCAGGAATGCTTGATGTATAAGTCACCCCCACATCCATAGACCGAGTTATATTGAAAATATCATCTACCCTACAACAACGCTGATAGGAAACAACATATCCATTAGGCAGAAAATCAAGTTCAACAGTGGTGTTATAATAGGCAATTTGATAGCAAATTTCAGGAGGATTATTGATGCATGCATCAGGCTTAGACATTCGCACTGTTTCAATACGATCCTGACTGATATCACTATTAAATACAAAGAAATTTGAACCGGTTGGATATATAGTGATGCGTGCAGCAGCATCCAATTCAGCCCCGTCGCTATCGCAATCTCGGTAGAGCTTTAATGTTATTCTATATAGCCCTTTTGTAGCCGAACTACCAGTACCCAAATAAGTATAGGTCATTTCACCCCCTGCAATGTGTTTAGCTAATGCCGGAAGCACAGATACCAAAAGAATAAAAAAAAGAGTAACCTGCTTTTTCAAA
>CAMCBE010000254.1 GCA_945872805.1 Chitinophaga pinensis
GGAGTTTATGCTGGTCGTCTTTTGCTTTTTATAACAGTTGGTTTTTTGTTGTCAAATTTGATGCGGGGGTTAATAAAGAATATCAAACTACTCAAGCGTGAATTGAAGTATCAAATTATTGGATTTATAGTTATATCCATTTTTTTCGCTTGTGTAGCGGGCTTGATTGAAACCTATTTAACGCCTTTGTTTAACTTAGGCTATAAGGAGGAGATTAAATTAGATCGGACTCAGCAAATCATTGCCAATTCCTTTACTGCATTTGTATTCTTGTTTATCTGGAACTGCTTATATTTTATTTATCATTATGTTGTTGAGTCTCGGCGTCAACAGTTGGATACCCTTAAGTTAGAGACTCTCGTTAAATCATTGGAATTAAAAACAATTAAGTCGCATATTAATCCACACTTTATATTTAATGCACTCAATAGTATTCGAGCCTTAATCGATGAGGATCCTGCACGATCCCGTAAGGCCATAACAGCATTGAGTAATATCCTTCGAAGTAGTATGGTCTCCGACCAAGTTGAAACCATTTCATTTGAAAAGGAAATCAGCATCGTACAAGATTATTTGGCACTTGAACAAATACGATTTGAAGATAGGCTTGTTGTTGTATATGAGATTTCTGAAGATAGTGCGCAAATACCTGTTCCTCCAATGATGTTGCAAATGCTGGTTGAGAATGCTATAAAGCATGGAATTAGTAAATCGGTTAAGGGGGGAGCAGTTAAAATTATATCCCAAAAAACGAATTCAGAATTTCATCTTATAGTGCAAAATACAGGTCATTTTCAAACTAGATTGAATGAAGAGGGGTTTGGTCTTCAGAGTACAGAAGATCGATTGAGTCTCATTTTTGGAGGGGCAGCAAGTTTTAGCATTATTGAAAAAGAAGATTCAATTGTGGAAGCTAGGGTCATTATTCCACTGATATAAAAACACGTGAAATGAAAAGAACTGCACTTATTATTGATGATGAACGTCTTGCACGGAATGAGTTAAAAAGACTTTTGCAAGACTATCAAGAAATAGAAATAATTGGCGAAGCAGCAAATGCAGACGAAGCACATAAACTTATTTTAGGATTAAGTCCTGATTTGATTTTTCTTGACATTCAAATGCCTGCGAAAACAGGATTCGATTTGCTAGCCGAATTGGATAGATTGCCACTTGTGATATTTACAACCGCCCATGATGAATTTGCCTTAAAGGCGTTTGATGTAAATGCATTGGATTATTTATTGAAACCAATTGACCCCCAGCGTCTTTCTGATGCGGTACAGAAATTAATGATTACTGATGAGCGTGAAGCAATTGCTACAGAAGATAAAACAGAAGGAAGGTCATTTTTGAGTGAGTCTGATCAAGTATTTGTTAAGGATGGTGAGAAGTGCTGGTTTGTAAAACTTTTAGAAATCAGGTTGTTTGAATCTGTTGGAAATTATGCCAGGGTATTTTTTGGGCCTAACAAGCCGTTAATTTTGAAATCCTTAAACTCATTAGAAGAAAGGCTTGATCAGCGTACATTTTTTAGAGCAAATCGTAAGCATATCGTCAATCTTAGAATGATTGAAAAAGTCGAACCCTTTTTTAATGGCGGACTACTTTTGGAAATAAAAGGGGGCGAGAAAATTGAAGTGTCAAGGCGTCAAGCTGTTCGATTTAAGGAAATGATGAGCTTATAGCCCTTAATAACTTATCTCTTTCAGCGTAGAATATTGTCCTATTTTTGTAAAAAGGGACTATTTTGATTGTTATTGATAATGTTTTAGTTAGCGATGAAATTGTGCAAGCTCAATTCGTGTGCAATTTGAGTAAATGCAAAGGCGGTTGTTGCGAAGATGGTGATGCTGGTGCACCTCTTTCGGATAAAGAACTTGATGAGGTAAAGTCGAGCTATGAGATCGTCAAAAGTATGATGACTAAAGATGGTGTTGCCGAAGTAGAAAAAAATGGGCTGTATCGATATGATAGAGAGTTTGGTTGGGTAACCCCCACTGTGGATGATAAGATTTGCGCCTTTGGAAAACGTGATCAGCTCGGTATTATCAAATGTGTTTTTGAAGAGGCATACAATAATGGTCAAATTCCGTGGAAGAAGCCTATCTCATGCCATCTCTATCCAATTAAAAAAAGCAAGAGTCGCTATTCTAATAATGTATTGTTGAATTATGAGCCTCGCGAAGACATGTGTAGCCCTGCCTGTTCATTAGGAAAGGAACTCAAGGTCCCTGTTTATAAGTTTCTCAAAGAGCCCATCACACGAGAATTTGGAGAACAGTTTTATCAAGTTTTGGATGAAATTGCATCTGATTTTTATTCAGCCGATAAACCCAATGATAAAAAATAAATTTTTTTATTGATGTCTAATGTATCCTCCATATTTAAGGAAAAGAGTTCTGAGAAAGCGTCAGACTTAAGTCATAGGGCTACTATCAATCATAACATCGGAAAATACGATGCTGTCGTGCCAATGGGGAAAAGTCAATTTGATGATATCGATTTTGTTAGGGAGAAAGCGAAGAATATTAAGTGGAAAGCGCTCGAAACATTAGATGTTCAGCTAGAAAAATTTGAGGTTAATATTTTAAAGAGAGGTGCTAAAGTAATCTGGGCTGAGAATCCAGAGCAAGCATGTGAAGCAGTATTAAAGATATGTCGGGAGAAGAACTGCAACGCTATTGTTAAAAGCAAAAGCATGGTGACCGAAGAAATTCACCTTAATGATTTTCTCGAGCATCATCATATTGAAAGTATAGAAACAGATTTAGGAGAATATATACAGCAATTGGATGGAGAGCCTCCATATCATATTGTTACCCCTGCCATGCACAAAAGCAAAGAGGATGTGGCAAGGGTATTTCATGAACACCTGAATACACCATTGGATCTAAGCCCTGAGCAGCTCACGTTAGTTGCTAGAGAAAAGATGAGGGAGAAATATATGCAAGCAAAAGTTGGTATTACTGGTGCCAATTTTATTATTGCAGATACAGGAAGTATAGCTATCACAGAAAATGAAGGAAATGCTAGATTATGTTCTGCTTGGCCTAAAACACATATTGTCATTACAGGTATCGAGAAAGTAATTCCATCATTGAATGACTTGGCATTATTTTGGCCTTTGCTTGCAACGTATGGAACAGGGCAACAAATGACGGTATATAATTCTATCATCAGTGGTCCTCGTCAAGATAATGAGCAAGATGGTCCTGATGAAATGTATGTTATTCTTTTGGATAACGGAAGAACTCATGTTATGGCAGATCCGGTTTCTCGTGAAAGTTTATATTGTATTCGTTGTGGAGCTTGCTTGAATGCATGTCCTGTATATAAGAACATTGGGGGGCATAGTTATGGCACAACGTATAGCGGACCAATTGGCAGTGTTATTACACCAAACCTAAAAGGGCTTGGTGATTGGAATCATTTAAGCAATGCTTCATCATTGTGTGGCAATTGCACTGAAGTGTGT
>CAMCBE010000255.1 GCA_945872805.1 Chitinophaga pinensis
TTAGCTATAAACTTTAAATGCGATTTTTCGTCATCCGGACTCACTCCTACCACAACAATACCCTTTTTAGCAAGTGCTTTAAACCCGTCCCTAATATTACAGGCTTGAACCGTGCAAGTGCTTGTACTGTCTTTGGGATAAAAATAAAGTGCTAGCTTTTTTCCCTTAAAATCAGAAAGCTTAATTTTTTGTCCATGTTGATCGACTGCTGTAAACGCAGGGGCTTTCATGCCCTCTATAATTTCTGCCATAAACTATTTTTTAACGTGAAAGAATCCATTCTTTAGTACTCTTATTACCAACTTCATCATAAACAACAATGGATAATTTATGTTCACCCATCGAAAAATGTTCGTCAGGATAATAAAAGAAACGATTGCCTACAGGCTGAAAAAGCAACCATTGTCCATCTAAAGTAGCCTTAAAATCCTTGATACTTTTGTTATTGTCCGTAATGTCGATGGTAATGCGTGAACTACCTGAAAGCCTTTGTCCAGAATAAATGGATGAGCTGATTACAGGAGGAATTCGGTCTTCCAACAATTGAAATGTCCCTAATTCACGAAACCTGGCTGTATATAAGTCTTTCTCAAGAATCGCCTTCTTTACCTCGATCTTACCCTGCCGAGTTCGCCTGACCAACACTTTACTCGGATCAGTAACAGCATTATTTTTATTGGGCTTTATGCTAACCGTATAATAACTATGTACTGGGATATGTTCATTAGCCACTTTATATGTTGAAGAAATTACATCTTGTGCATTGGCTTCGAGTGATGTGTAATTAAAATGAAAGCTATCATAAAAAGCATCCTCATTAAAAACAAAGCGAATCATATCATCCTCAACAATATTTACATTCCCTGAAATCATTTTCTGTCCTTCTGCTACTGATTCTGGCTGCTTTAAATCGTTGCCCTGAACTTGGAATGTGGCCGTTGACATATTGCCGAAAGCGTCATAGACTTTCAGCAAATAATCAGTGGGTGATTTATTAATAGCAACTGAAAATGGCACTGCTTTTGGATTGTAAAGATCAAGCCCATAACTAATTGGAGGGAAAAGCATTTGAAAATAGGAACCTCCTTTTGACCGTGTAGTGAAATCGATATGACCATTTAGGTACCGTGTTTTATCATACCCAATATCTTCCATCTCAAATGAACTAATCAATTCCTTTTCATGAAACAATTCAGTTTTAAAAACCCCATACTGGTTAGATACACCATTCATCCGATCAATGGCAAATAGCCCAATGAATACGTCTGAAAAAGGAAGAGAAATCAAGCCAGGTACTTTATATGAATTTCCAAGCTTAACCAATGAAACTACTTTAGGCACTTGCTCATAAATACTTTTAGCTCGATTGTAAAATACAAGCTTAAGTATTGATGGTGCAATATGATCAACAATTGGAAACTTAAACCGGAGTGGATTGTAGCAGTTTTCTGTTTTCGTATCTCGAATTTCAAAGTGCACATGAGGCCCCTGAGAAGCCCCTGTATTCCCGCTATATCCAATCAATTGGCCTTTTTTTATAGGCAAAACCTTTTCTGAAATATTCAAATCGATGGCCCACGAACTTGAATCATATTGTCGAGACTTTAAATAAAGCTCGGCCTCAGGTATAAATCGATTCATATGAGCATAAAGAGTCGTTAGCCCATTCGGATGATTAAGGTATATAGCCCTTCCAAAACCACCTTGTTCAATTTTAATTCTAGCAATATATCCATCGGCAGGGGCATAAACAGGTAGATTTTCCCTCGAATCAGTAGACAAATCAAGCCCCATATGAAAATGATTGGGACGCATTTCTCCAAAATTGGCATTTAGCTTTGGCTTGAGGTCAAGCGGGTATGAAAAAAAGGTTGGATCTACCTTAAGTTGAGCATTGAGTTGAGCCACAACCAAAAGAGCAAGTACAACAAAAAATACACGACAACATTTCATTGAACAAAACTAAGTCGCACCAGATAGACTATCAACCTTAATTTCCCACATTATTAAACCAAGAATGAACAATTATCCTCCCAAAAAAATGCTATCATGTATTTTGCAAAATCTATTTTTAAAAAAGAGGTAAAATAATTACCCACCCATACATCATTTCACATAAATAAATTGTCTACAAGGTTTAACAACAGGTGTATGCAAAAAATCTTCAAACCCATATTACTGGCAGCAGCATTTTTGTTCTCTTTCTTCGGCGTAATGAAGAAAAAGAATGATTCAAAAGTAAATGATGCTATTAGGCTGCCGGAATTAGACCGAAAAATGATTGTGGAAGACTTTGAAATAGCTGCTTTTCACAATCAAGCTTGATTTTCCACCAACTTTCAACAGATTTAAAAACTTCCGCGATTTCATTAATTATTCCTTTAAATAATAGCTTACATCACGTACATTTGCGCTCCGGGGACCTCCCGGTTTTTTTATGCCCTTAACGCAATAAATACAGACATAGCCATGCCATTAGACACTTCCATACACTCAGTACTTATCATCGGTTCAGGTCCGATCGTGATTGGTCAAGCATGTGAATTTGACTACTCGGGTTCTCAAGCAGCGAAAAGCATAAGAGAAGAAGGAATTAGGGTTACTCTTATCAATTCCAATCCAGCCACAATCATGACTGACCCAATGATGGCTGACAAGGTCTACCTATTGCCTCTGACAGTGGAAAGCATTGAGCAAATACTCCAGGAAAACGATATTGATGCCGTACTTCCCACAATGGGAGGTCAAACTGCACTGAACTTAGCTAAAGAAGCTGAAGAATTAGGTATATGGGAAAAATACAATGTTCGACTCATCGGTGTAGACATTAAAGCCATAGACAAAGCAGAGGATAGGGAAAAATTCAGACAGTGGATGATTGCCTTGGGCGTTCCCGTTGCTACGGCTAAAACGGCCAATTCATTCTTAGAGGGTAAAGAATTTGCGCAAGAAATTGGATACCCACTCGTTATTCGCCCTTCCTTTACCCTAGGGGGTACTGGTGGTGGATTTGTGATGAGCAAAGAATACTTAGACGAAGCCCTAAACCGCGGATTATCTGCTTCCCCCATACATGAGGTGCTTGTAGAAGAAGCTGTGCTGGGATGGAAAGAATTTGAATTGGAATTGTTACGCGACTCAAAAGACAATGTTGCCATTATATGTACTGTTGAAAATTTTGATCCAATGGGTGTTCATACCGGAGACTCCATCACGGTTGCCCCGGCTATGACATTAAGCGATACGGCTTTTCAGTTGATGAGGAATACAGCCATCATGATGATGCGCGACCTTGGTAACTTTGCTGGGGGATGCAATGTCCAATTTGCACTCAATCCTGAAACAGAAGAAATAATTGCCATCGAAATCAATCCCCGGGTAAGTCGTTCTTCAGCCCTAGCCTCAAAAGCAACAGGATATCCTATCGCTAAGATTGCAGCAAAACTTGCTCTAGGTTTTTCCTTAGATG
>CAMCBE010000256.1 GCA_945872805.1 Chitinophaga pinensis
TTGCTCATAGTAATCAGAGAACTCTTTAATACCTAACAATGCCATCACGTCGTCATTTTTTAACCAACTCGGCCCTGACACTAGCCGGATTATCAGTTGCTCCTTCTTGTTTATCGTCACTGAATAAATCAATTCAATTTAAGATTAGCACATGCGATTGGTCTATAGACAAATTTTCAGAGGTTGAAGCCTTTGGTGTCGCCAAGGAAATCGGTTTAGATGGATTGCAAATCAGTTTAGGAAGCCTAGATAATAATTTCTGGCTCCGACAAAAAGAAGTGCAAGCCAATTACATCAATGAGTCAAAAAAAACAGGAGTTAAAATAAGCAGCTTAGCCATAGGCGAATTAAATTCTTTTCCATATAAGTCAGATCCCAGAACAGAAGAATGGGTTTGGGATAGTGTTGATGTTGCTAAAAATTTAAATGTATCAGTTATATTATTGGCTTTTTTTTATGCAGGTGATTTGAGAAAAGATTCAATAGGGAAAGCGGAAGTAGTAAAGCGATTGAAGCGTGTAGCCCCTAAAGCTGAAAAGCTTGGCATTACATTAGGGATTGAATCGTATATGACTGCAGAGGAGCACCTCGATATTATGCAGCAAGTGGGTTCTTCTGCCATCAAAGTATATTATGATTTTCGAAACGCTGCAGACGCTGGGAATGATGTATTTAAAGAGTTGAAATTATTGGGGAAAGACAATATTTGTGAATTGCATTTCAAAGAAAATGGATTTTTACTTGGCCAGGGCTCGCTAGATTGGAAACGTATCGGTAATGCACTAAAGGAGATCGGATACGAAGGAGATGGTTGGATTCAGATCGAAGGGGCAAGACCTCCTGAAATGGATATAGTAAAAGCTTGTCAGCATAATCTCAAATACCTAAACCAAATATTTGGATAAATTAATCGTTGTTCAGTATCATCAAACTTATCTTTTAATGAAAAAAATAACCATCTTATCGTTTTTACATATTGTATTCTTCTTATCCATTTCATTTAATGTTTCAGATGCTAATAAACAGGACCAACTTCATCTTTATTTACCTGCCGATTTAGAAGCAACATTGTGGGCTGAAAGTCCAATGTTTTATAACCCAACTAATATCGATACGGATAGTAAAGGAAGAATTTGGGTAACTGAAGCCGTTAATTACCGATTCCATAGTAATGACTCAACCCTCGCATTGCATCACACTAAAGGTGATCGAGTGATTATTTTGGAGGATACAAATCAAGATGGTAAAGCGGATAAGTCAACCGTTTTTGTGGATGATCCCGATTTGATTTCACCTTTGGGTATAGCAGTAGTAGGAAATAAAGTTATTGTTTCTTGTTCTCCAAATTTGATTGTTTATACTGATGACAATGGAGATGATAAACCTGATAGGAAAGAAGTGTTGTTAACTGGCTTTGGTGGAGTAGACCACGATCATGCGTTGCATTCCATGGTGGTTGGTCCTGATGGCCGTTGGTATTTCAGTGTTGGTAATGCAGGCCCTCATACTGTTACGGATAAAAGCGGTTGGACTTTGCGTTCAGGGAGTCTTTATACAGGAGGCACACCTTATAATTTAACGAATGAAGGAAATAGGATAAGTGATGATGGAAAAATTTGGGTGGGTGGTATCCAGATGGTAATGAATCCAGATGGCACCGGATTGAAAGTCCTTGGTCATGGTTTTCGGAATAGCTATGAAACTTATATGGACTCTTTTGGAGATATGTGGCAAAATGATAATGATGATCAAGTGGTAACTTGTCGAGTTAGTTCTCTTTTGGAAGGTGGGAATGCTGGATACTTTAGTCCAGATGGAACTCGATTTTGGCAATCAGATCAGCGCCCTGGTCAGCGTATGTTTACAGCTCATTGGCATCAAGAGGATCCCGGAGTAATGCCTGCCGGTGATAATTCCGGAGCTGGTGCGCCAACAGGTATTGCATTGAATGAAGGAGATGGGTTAGGGCTGAAATATAGAGGGATGTTATTTAGCGCTGATGCGGGAAGAAATGTAATTTTCGGATACCAACCCGAGCTAAAGGGAGCAGGATTCAAACTTGCTGGAAAGCGAACAAATTTTGTTAGTTCTTTGCCGATTGATAATAAAGCGTATGTCTGGCATGATGAAAAGAGTAATAGCGATTTAAAAAAATGGTTTCGTCCAAGCGACGTCATGATGGGAACCGACGGGGCTATGTATGTAGCTGATTGGTATGATCCAGTTGTAGGGGGGCATCAAATGGTCGATACGAAAGGCTATGGTAGAATTTATCGCATCACACCCAAAAACAAAAAACTCGTTAGCCCAATTATTGATCTCAACACATCAAATGGTCTGCTTGAGGCCTTAACAAGTCCAGCTATCAATGTTCGTGGAATGGGCTTTGAGGGATTGAAAAATAGGGGAGATGAGGGTATGGAATTGGTTAAGCCATTACTAGTTTCAAAAAATCCATACCATCAGGCGAGGGCAATATGGTTGATGGCCCAGCTTGGACCCAAGGGGCAACATCAAGTAGAGCAATTAGTAGGATCAAAGGATACCAGAATAAGTGTATCTGCATTCAGAGCATTGAGAAGCGTTTATAGTCCTGAAAAATTAATTGACTTCATTACCAATAGCATATTCAATGGTTTACCAAAACGAGAAGTTAATCAGAACACTCAAAAAGATAACTTTTTGTCACCGTTTCTTCATAGAGAGATCGCTATTGCCTTGCGTGATATACCCCTTGAGTTGAAAAAAGGTATTCTACTTAAAATAATGGCTAGCTATGATGGGTTGGATAATAGCTTGTTAGAAAGTATTGGTAATTCGATAGGAAACGATGCAGATAAACTGTTTAGTAACATTCAACAGTTGTTTGAAAAGCAAATTGCTTCATCTCCAGCAAAATGGCATCTTCCTTATGCTCGATTAATTTGGAGATTACATCCTGTTTCTGCTGTGCCCGTGTTGGCGTCTTGGGCAAACAGCCAAATGCTCTCAAAAGATGAACGTAGTAAAGCAATGACAGGATTAGCTTTCATTAATCATAAAAGCGCTGTTACTGCAATGATAAAGTTGTCAAAAAGTAATAGCCAAGATGTGGTTGAAGGAGCCAAATACTGGTTGTCTTTTCGTCAAACAAATGATTGGATTGATTTACTCGATTGGAAATCACTTGAGATGAATTTAGGGGTAGAAAAGAAACGTGCGGAAATGAAAGCAACTAGTGAGCGAATTTTGAATGAATATATTTCATTGGATATTAGAAGTAGTGCTGCAAAATATATGGCAAGCGATTCAATGGGAGGACAGATGATTATAGGAATGATGTTGTCCAAAACGTTTCCTAAGGATTTATATTCCTCAGTGGATTCTTTGCTGCTTCACAATGCTGATCAATCAGTAAGGTTACAAGCTATCAATTTTTTAAATCAGCATCTAGGCAATTCTTATTCTATGA
>CAMCBE010000257.1 GCA_945872805.1 Chitinophaga pinensis
ATATAAGCCATACAAATCCTAATGCCCCTGTTACTACAAAAGCCATTTGCCAGCCAAAAGCAGCTAACAAAAGTGGTACAACAATGGGCACAATCATAGCTCCAATATTGGCTCCAGAGTTAAAGATTCCTGTCGCCAAGGCACGATCACGTTTAGGAAACCATTCTGCAATAGCTTTCAGGGCAGCAGGAAAATTACCTGATTCACCCAACCCCAAGAGCGCTCTAACACCCAAAAATCCAAGTGTAGACCGAACACCAGCATGTAAAATAGCCGCCACACTCCAGAAAATGATTACTATAGTATACCCCAGTTTTGAACCGATTTTATCTATAAATCTGCCAAAGGCAAGCAACCCTAAGGCATAAGATGCTGTAAATGCCATGACAATCCTACTGTAATCATTTTCCGTCCATCCAAATTCTTGTTCTAAAGTAGGCTTAAGAATTCCAATTACATTTCTATCTATGTAATTAATAGTAGTTGCAAAGAACAAAAGTGAAACAACACTCCATCTATAATGTGAAAATTTTTTAGTCATTCTTGCGCTTTTCATCAACTAACTACTTCGTTTTAGCCTTCCTTTAGGTCATCTAATTTTAAGTCTATCAAGTTAAGCTTTATCATTTATCTATGATTGAATTAAAGTAGAAAATTTAGTATACTTTACCCACCCTATTTCGATAACGTTTTCGTTAAAAAATTATTCAACTTTACGTAGACAAAGATGATAACTTTGCACCTACATGGCTCTAATCGAAATAATTAATCAAGGTGCTGTGAATTTCACATTCAATAACAGAACATAATGAAAGAACTTAGACAAACATGGAGATGGTTTGGGCCAGATGACCCTGTTACACTTCAAGACATCAGACAAACTGGAGCAGTTGGTATTGTAACCGCACTGCATCAAGTTCCTCATGGAGAAGTATGGACTTATGAAGATATCCTTGAACGAAAAAATCTGATTGAATCATATGGCCTTACATGGGATGTAGTAGAAAGCGTAACCATACATGAAGAAATTAAAACTAAATCAGGCAACTATTCCAATTGGATTGAAAAATATAAAGAGTCGCTTCGCAATCTTGCTAAAGCTGGTCTACGTGTCATCACATATAATTTCATGCCAGTAAACGACTGGACTAGAACACAATTGGATTACACCATGCCCGATGGATCTAAGGCCTTATACTTCAATTGGATTGACATAGCGGTGTTCGACATATTTATACTTCAACGAAAAAATGCTAGGCAGTCATATTCAAATGAAATCATTCAGCAAGCAGAAGTTAAATTCAATAAGTACACCCAATCAGAACTCGATCAGCTTGCTGGCGTGGTGATGTTTGGTATTCCTGGTGAAAAGAAAATAACGATAGAAAGCATGCGAGAGAAATTATCTCGCTATGACAACATCAAACAAGAAGACTTAAGAAATAATCTTGTATACTTTCTTCAACAAATCACTCCATTATGTGATGAGTTAAACCTCGACTTAGCCATCCATCCAGATGATCCGCCTTGCGATATTTTAGGATTGCCGAGAATTGTTAAGAACATAGAAGACTTAGAATACATCATCAACGCTGTGCCAAATAAAAGCAACGGCATTTGCTTCTGCACGGGATCACTGGGAGCAAACCCTAATAACAACCTTCCAGAAATGGTTAAGAAATTAGGATCTCGCATCCACTTCACTCACCTAAGAAATGTAAAGAAGGATGCAGAAGGAAACTTCTATGAAGACGACCATCTTGGCGGTGATAATGACATGTATGCTGTATTAAAGGAACTTCTCATCATACAACAAAGAGTGCCAAACCAAATTTCATTTAGACCTGACCATGGACACCAAATGATTGACGATCTAAAAAAGGTTACCAATCCCGGCTATTCATGTATAGGTCGACTAAGAGGACTTGCAGAAATCAGAGGACTTCAACTAGGGATTTTAAGAAGCATGTAAGCATTAATTAATTGATAGGTAGTTTTTTGGAGGATGCTGGTTTTATCTATAGCTTAGAGAATAGGCCATTCTTAACTTTTAAACATAGCTATATAATCAACATGAAAAAACTGATAGCATGCATCTTGATTCTGTCTATACAGATTACCAAAGCACAAGAAACTAAGATCAAATGGATTTCGTTGTTTAATGGAAAGGATCTCACCGGATTCAAACAATTGAATGGACGGGCAAAATACCATGTTGCTCATGGAGAAATAGTTGGCACAACAGTTTATGGAGAACCAAATTCATTTCTAGCTACGGAAAAAATATATGGCGACTTCATACTAGAAGTCGATTTGAAATTAAATTCCGCAATGAATTCAGGCATTCAGTTCCGCAGCGAGACATCCACAACAGAGAATGGAAGAGTATTCGGATATCAGATGGAAATAGACCCTTCGTCACGAGCATGGAGTGGTGGCATATATGACGAAGGGAGAAGAGGATGGCTCTATCCCCTAGAATACAATGAAGCAGCTAAGAAAGCATTTAAACCAACCACCTGGAATCATTATCGTGTTGAGTGCATTGGAAACAAACTTAGAACATGGGTCAATGGAGTGGCCTGTGCCTCTGTTATAGACAACCTAACTGCTAAAGGATTTATAGCCCTGCAAGTTCATTCTGTTGATGATAAAAAAGACGAAGGAAAAACGATTCACTGGAAAAACATAAGAATACAAACCCAAGATATTAAACCATCTCCGGCAGATGCAATTTTTATTGCAAACCTCATACCGAATGACCTCTCAGCAGTTGAAATGAAGAATGGATATACAATGTTATGGGATGGAAAAACATCAAACGGCTGGCGAGGTGCATACAAAGATAAATTCCCACAAGAAGTATGGAAAATAGACAATGGAGAACTAACTGTACAAAGCAAACTTGGAGCAGAATCGGCAGCTGGAGGAGACATCGTAACAGAAAAAGAATTCGGCGCATTTGACTTACAGTTTGAATTTAAAATTTCAGATACCGCTAATTCTGGCGTAAAATACTTTGTAACAGAAAAAGAAAAGAATATAGGTTCAGCCATTGGACTTGAATACCAAATACTTGATGACGACAAACACCCTGATGGCAAACTTGGCGTAGTAGGCAATAGGACTATGGCTTCACTTTATGATCTCATTCCGGCTGCGAATATGCTCGACATGAATGCAAGTAGAAGAGATCGTTTGCCAATTGGAGAATGGAACAGAGGCAGAATCATTGTATACCCCAATGGCAACGTTATCCATTGGCTCAATGGCTATAAAATGGTTGAATACAAACGTGGTAGTCCTATATTTTATGCATTAGTAGCACGAAGCAAATATGCAAAGTGGGAAAATTTCGGTATGGCACCTAAGGGTAGAATCCTGCTTCAGGAACATGGTAGTAACGTTTCATTCCGAAGCAT
>CAMCBE010000258.1 GCA_945872805.1 Chitinophaga pinensis
AAAAGAAATATCAACACGACCAAATATTATCTATATTCTCGCAGATGATTTAGGTTATGGTGATGTCTCTGCGTACAACAAGGATTCCAAAATTCCTACACCCAATATAGATCGACTAGCAACACGCGGAACGAAATTCACCAATGCACATAGTGCTTCCGCCGTCTGCACTCCTTCACGATACAGCATCTTAACAGGCAACTATCCATGGAGGTCATCACTAAAAAAAGGAGTGCTTTGGTCGTATGATTGGCCACTGATAAAAAAAGATCAATTAACAATTGGGCAATTTTTAAAAAATAATGGATACAGCACTGCACTCATTGGAAAGTGGCACCTTGGATGGGATTGGCCAATAAAACAGGGTGAGTATATTGATACTAATCAATTGTCTCCGATAGATGAAGCCAGCACACTAGAACGAGAACGAAAAATAGATTTCACTAAACCATTGCAAGGTGGCCCATTAAGCTGCGGATTTGATTATCAATTTGGTGTTGACATTCCAAGCTTGCCGCCTTTCTGTTTCATTGAAAATGGTAAGATACTTGGAGATGAACTCACAGATCAAAAACCTAAACACATAGTAGGAGCTCAAGGCCTAATGCAAGCAGGATGGACCTCCGAAAAAATGTTACCCGCTATTATTGATAAAGCAGATGAGTATATCAAACATCAAGCAGCAGAAAATTCAAACAAGCCATTCTTTCTATTTTTGAGTTTATCAGCTCCACATGTTCCCATTTCACCTAATCCAGCTTACCAAGGCAAAAGCAAGGCAGGCGATTATGGTGACTTTGTGGTTGAAATGGATGAGTATATCGGAAGATTAATGAATACACTAGACAAATTAAATATCACACAGAATACCTTAATTATTTTTACCAGCGATAATGGTGCCGCGATGCAAGTAGGTGATTTCACAACAAGAGGACTTGAAGCCTCAACCTATGGATCGCTATTTAAACTCTACAACCATAACTCAAGTGGAGATTGGAAAGGAATAAAAGGAAACAGTTGGGAAGGCGGTCACCGTGTTCCCTATATCGCCTCTTGGCCAGGCGTTATTCCTGCAGGAAAAACGAATACGAATAAAATAAGCTTAACAGATCTATTTGCTACCTGTGCCGGTATTCTAGATATTTCTTTACCAGATTCAGTTGCGATAGATAGCTATAATATGTTTGATGCGTACCGAGGAGAGAATCCTAAAAAATCAATCAGAAAAGAAATACTATATGCATCTGCAAATGGTTGCATTAGTATTCAAAAGGGGAAATGGAAGTATATTGATTGTAATGATGCTGGGGGTGGACTAAAAAATCAATATATAAAAAATGATTTCGTCTATGAAACTACAGGACAACTATATGATATGGAGAAAGATGAAAGGGAGACAACGAATCTTTTTAAGGAATATCCTCTAACTGTAAAACAACTCAAGCAACTGGTAGAAGAATATAAAATTAGTGGGAAACGAAAGTAACATTGAACGACTTCTGCATTTATTTAACTGCCTGTTAATTCTATACACCCATCCAGAAAAGCAAAATGTCATCCCAAATCCATGAGATGACATTTAACTTATTTAAAATCTTATTTCTTAATTACTAATTCTATTGCTGAGTTAAAAACGCTTTGCAATAATTTATTTTCATGGCATCCATAGCTGGCAAATGCCCTTTTACTCTTGTTTTGAAATTATCGTAGTTCTTAGACGCCTTTGGTGACCAAGATACTTCTGCTAAAGCTAATGCACGTGGATAGGTCATGTATTCGGCATGATCAAGTGTCCCGATATATTCTGTCCATAAATTAGCTTGAATACCAACAATATGCTTTGCTTGATCAGCAGTCAATTCTGGCAAGTCTGCTTCAAAAGAATAACATTTACTCAAAGGTAAATCCCCACCGATAGCAAGGGGTTCAGTGGCAGGATCTGCTTGATAATAATCAATGTAGAAGAAACCATTTGGAGACATAACCACGTCATGATTTTGACGTGCGGCTTCGATTCCTCCTTGTGTTCCACGCCAAGACATCACCATCGCATTAGGTGATAAACCTCCTTCCAAAATCTCATCCCATCCCAACAATTTTTTACCATGAGCCGTTACGAATTTATCAATGCGACGAATAAAATAACTTTGCAATTCATGCTCGTCTTTACGCCCTAATTTTTTTATCAAGTCTTGACAAAACACACTATGCTTCCACTGCGTTTTAGGACATTCATCACCACCAATATGAATGTATTGCCCAGGGAACAACGCCATTACTTCTGTTAATACATCCTCCATGAAAGTGAATGTTTCTTCACGTGGACAAAGCACATCATCTGAAACACCCCATTTAGTTGCTACTTCGTAAATCTTATCTGTATACGTACCTAGTTTTGGATAAGCTGCTAATAGTGCTTGAGAATGCCCAGGCATTTCAATCTCTGGAATGATGCTGATGTATTTTTTAGCTGCATAGGCAACAACATCTTTAATTTGCTCTTGAGTATAAAATCCACCATAAGGAGTGTTATCAAATTTATCATCGTTATAAGCCCCTACCATCGACTCTTTACGGATAGAAGAAATGCTTGTTAATAATGGATATTTTTTTATCTCAATACGCCAGCCTTGGTCTTCTGTAAGGTGCCAATGGAATGTATTCAATTTATACACCGCCATCAAATCGATGAAACGCTTTACTGCATCAACAGAAAAGAAATGACGTCCAACGTCCAACATCAATCCACGATACGAAAAACGTGGTTCATCTTCTATAGTACAATTTGGAACAGTAAGTGCAACATCAGAAACTGATGATCCATAGATTTGCGGAGGCATCAATTGCAAAAGGGATTGCATTGCATAAAATGCGCCTTTACCTGTTTTGGCTTGAACAACAATTTTTTTAGAACTGACATTCAATACATACGCCTCTTCAGCTAATGAAGGGTTCATCAAAAATACCACACCACTTGAAGCAGACTTTGCTGACTTAATCACTGCAGCAGAACCGGTAGCGGCTTGAATACGCTCTGATAAAAAGCCAGCAACGGGACTAAATAGTGCATTAGATACTGTTATAACAGCACCTTTCTTGAATGCATAGGCCCCTTCTTGCTCAACTAATTTTTTTGGCAAGGGGATGATGTTGTAGGAATTTTGTGCGGAGGAGAAGAGTCCCACAAACAAAACCAAAATACTGCAATAGATTAATTTCATATGATCCTTTTTAAAAATGATGACGTACAATACGAATAGAGATTTAAGGTATACAAAATCGGGAATATAATAGTAAGTAAGAATGAAAATTCATAAATTGACGTATGAAAATGATTCAATCTCTTTTATGCATCACATTAATCCTCAGCACAACATTCATAAAGGCTCAGGAAATTACAGATGAAGATATTGCT
>CAMCBE010000259.1 GCA_945872805.1 Chitinophaga pinensis
ATTTTGTCCTGCCCTTGAATTATCATCTGGCAATCCAGCTCCACCATATTTATATGCTGCTTTTGGACTAAATAGTTTTGACGATGATGAATTTACATATTGTTGTATCGCACTCAAATCATCTAAAATCCAAAATGCTCTTCCGGCAGTTGACGCAACAAGATCATTATCGCGAATCATTAAATCGGTTACGGGCACAATTGGCAAATTGCGTTGGAATGTCTTCCACATTTGTCCCGCATCCGTTGATAGATAAAATCCACTTTCACTGCCAGCATAAAGAATATTTTTATTTTTTATGTCTTCTCTTATTACTTTGATAAAATCATCTTCTTTAACACCATTGTTTATTTTAGTCCATGTCTTCCCATAGTCAGTCGTTTTATAGGTATAGGCATTATAATCATTATGTTTATAGCGTGTAGCTGAAATGTATGCTAGTCCTTTGTCAAATGAAGAAAGTTCGATGCTATTGATTTGGGATTCTGGCAGATCTGAAGGGGTAATATTTATCCAATTTTTTCCATTATCAGTTGTTACATATATCAATCCACAATCACTTCCTGTCCAGATCACGCCTTTTTCTATTCTTGATTCTGCTACATAAGAAATCGTATTGTAATTTTCTCCACCAGCTCCTTCGTTTGTAAAGGGCATACCACCTGGTCCTTGTTTTAATTTTTCATTGCGAGTCAAGTCTGGACTAATCGCATCCCAGCTCATTCCGCCATTGGTTGTTCTTAACAATACATTTCCGGCATGGTAAATGGTTTTTGAATCATGGGGTGAAACAACGATTGGCGCATTCCAGTTGAATCGGTATTTCATATCTTTTGGCTGAATAGCTAAATTGAGTGTTGGATATGCTTGAATGTCTTTTGTTTCGTTTGTTTTTTTATTCAACACTTCGATATATCCTTGATAGCATCCACCATATACCAGGGTAGGATCATTTGGATCAAATGCTAAGTAAGCAGATTCACATCCAGCGCCAGTTGACCAATCTCTTTCTGTTATTTCTCCTCCATTATTTCTGCTCGCAATGATCACTGAGCTATTATCTTGTTGTCCACCATAGACTTTATAAGGGAATACGTTATCGGTGTTGACTCTATAAAATTGTGCAGTGGATTGATTCATGATAGTAGACCATGATCTTGTTTGATCAAAGCTGATTTCAGCTCCTCCATCATCTGCAAGGGCGATGATGTTTGTTTTTGTTGGATTGATCCATAGGTCGTGGGTATCACCATGCTGAACTCTAACATTTGAAAATGTTTTACCTCCATCGATGGATTTCATTACTGGTGCGTTTAACACATAGACAGTGTTTTCGTTTTTAGGATCAGCGAATACTTCCATGTAATACCATGAACGAGAACAGATGTCTTGATTGTTAGATAATAATGCCCAATTTTTTCCTCCATCATCTGATCGGTATAATCCAGACTTGCTTTTTTCAGTTTCAACAATAGCAAATACTCGATTTGAATTTGCACGCGAAACACTAATGCCTATTTTACCCATTGACGCTGGAAGTCCGTCTGTAAGCTTCTTCCATGTTGCTCCTTCATCCGTTGATTTCCAAATTGCCGACCCTGGTCCACCACTTGAAACTGTCCATGGGAATCTTCTATGTTCCCATGATGCGGCGTATAATACCCTTGGATTATTCATATCCATTGAAAGGGAAGAAATACCTGTACTATCATTGATATATAATATTTTTTTCCATGTTGCTCCTCCATCGGTTGATTTGAAAACACCACGATCGGTATTCGGACCGTGAACCGTTCCTTGTCCAGCTACATAAACAACATCAGGATTGTTTGGATGTATGGCGATATCTGAAATATGTCTGGTTTTTTCTAATCCAATATTTTTCCATGTTTTTCCAGCGTCGGTTGATTTGTATACGCCATTGCCATAGCTTGTCATCACACCTCTTACAGCATGTTCACCTGTTCCTACATAGATTACATTAGGGTCTGATTCAGATACTGCAATGTCTCCAATAGAGCCAACGGTGAAAAAGCCATCAGAAATATTTTTCCAATTGATTCCGCCGTCATCAGTACTCCAAACACCTCCACCCGTGTAGCCAGCATAAAATTTTTGGTCATTGCCTACTACTCCTGAAATAGCATTTGCTCTGCCTCCGCGAAGCGGACCAATATTTCGCCACTTTAGGTTGCTAAAAATGGAGTCTGGCGAGGTGTGTGCTGTTACTGGGACTGTATTTTTTTTCTTTTGTGCAGATGCTGAAAAAATGCAGGTGCTGATGATAAGGGCAATAATTAATCTCATAGATGTTGATTGAATAATGAATTTACAAAAGAAATACTTCTTTCATACAAGTCATCATATCAATTCAGCATTTGAAAACCCTTAATCCGATGCTTTGTCTTTTATCGGAAATGTATTCCCTGCAGTAAAGATGGAAATCGAGGCTGATCCGTTGAATGAATTGGTATGGGTAATATGGTTAAGTCTTGCAGTGTTAAGCACTATTACTTGTCCCTCTCCTGTTACCCTTGCCACGTTATTCTTGATTATGATTGCGGTTGATTCATCAATTCCGATGCATTGATATGAAGGAAATTCAAATTGAGCAGATAGTAGTCGATTGTAACGGCTACGAACAACAAAATGCTGATCTATGATGACGGAATCAAGCAATCCTAATCCAGTGCTTATTTCTAGGTTTCCTTTTTTCATGATTTCAAAGGTCGCAGCATAGACTGTATCAATAAGTCCATTCCCTGTAATCATCATTTTGCTCATGACCGCAGCACCAGCACTAGTGCCGGCTATTAATGCTCCCTTAGTATAGGCTTCTGAAATGATTTTACCGATTTGTGTATTTTCAATCAGGTGCATAAATCGATCTTGAGCACCACCGCCTAAATAGATGATTTTAGCTTTTTTTAGTGCTTCTATTTTTTTAGCATCATGTATCGATGCTGAATCAAAATGAATGGATTCTTCTCCGGTAAATTTTTTAAATGCATCATTGTTATACTCAAATGATTCTTCAGCTATGGAGCTAGCTAATGTGACTACGACAATGCCATCATGCTTTTGCCAGTTTGCTTCTTTCAATATATTATGTTGTAATGTATCGCCAGCTGTCCCTCCTCCAATAATAAATAATGTGCCTTTCGCATTTTTATGCTGCCCTATTGCTGAGAAAAAGAAGATAGATAAAAGAGAAAAGATTGATATTGCTTTTATAGTATTCATTTTAATTCAATTTATTTTTTGAGGATAAATGAAATCTGTATCGTATTATAGTTGCCATAAGAATGAGTGCAGCACAGCCTTCGGCAAGTAATTTCTCTGCATCAATCCAATCTGTTGGCCTGTCTTTTAATAATGGGTCCATC
>CAMCBE010000260.1 GCA_945872805.1 Chitinophaga pinensis
AAGGACGTGCTGCTAAAATAATTAAATCAGAAGGCTGCCAACCATACGTAACGCGATCTAATGTTGGAAAACCAGAAGGCACACCGGTAATATCTTCATTTTTCGAGCGCATTTCATCGATGCGTGTAACGGTCTTCATTACTACTTTACCCAGCGTATCAAATTCCTTTTTTAAATGGCCATTGGTGATTTCGAATAATTTAGATTCAGCGTGATCCAAGAGATCAAATACATCGGTAGAATCATCATACGCTTCATTAATAACCTCACTACTGATTCGAATCAATTCACGCTGAATAAATTTTTCTAGAATGATTCGAGCATGTGCTTCGATATTTGCAGCAGAAACTACTGCATTGGTCAATTTTGATATATAGTAAGGTCCGCCTACTTCATCGAGTGAAGACATAGACCTCAGTTCTTCAACAACAGTAAGTAGATCAACAGGTTTATTCGCTTCATTGAGTTGTAGGATAGCTCTGAAAATAACCTGATGTGTTTCAACATAAAAACATTCGGGTTTCAATATAACACCCACTTGATCAAATGCTGCTTTCTCCAACATTAACGCACCTAAAACGGCTTCTTCTAATTCCCTTGATTGAGGAGGAATCTTACCCAACGTCATGCTGCTAAATTCAACATTTGTTTTCTTCCTATTTCGCCTGTCTAAGTTTCGGTTGGTCGTATCCATTTGTGCACTGGTATTTCTAGTTACTAATCATTCGTTATGAATTAAAAATGAGCCGTTGACGAATATAATGCTGTAGCACCTTTCTCGACCATTTAAACATAATATTAGTTGAGAACATCAAATTCACAGTTAAACTCACAGAATTCAGCGCTTACCCACATCGTTTAACCGGCAATCCACAAATTACGAAAGTTTATCCCCTTATCTCCTGAGTTATAAACAAAAGTTGTTATAAAATTTACTTAGCTATTTATTTGGATAAGAATAATCCCTTTGAAGAGTTTCTTTCAAAAGAATCGAAAACTGAACCCCTGATTTCTAGCGCCTAACACCTAATTCCTAGTTTCAATCATTATCTTTGTTTCCATTCAAGCAGGAGCGCATGACGATATCATATAAATGGTTAATGGATTATTTCGGTGAAGCAATTGAGCCCGAAAAGCTAATGAGCATACTCAATTCAATTGGCCTTGAAGTAGAAGGAATCGAAGCATTTCAAGAAATAAAAGGCAATCTCGCTGGATTAATAGTAGGCGAAGTACTTACCGTAACAAAACATCCAAACGCCGACAAGTTATCGGTAACAGAAGTCAATATAGGCCAGGGAGCCCCAATTCAAATTGTTTGTGGTGCGCCAAATGTAGCGGCAGGACAAAAAGTAATTGTAGCAGCGGTAGGAACAACTATCTATCCTACATCAGGTGAACCCCTTACCATGAAAGCAATGAAAATTAGGGGAATTGAAAGTTATGGTATGATTTGTGCAGATGATGAAATTGGTCTTGGATCAGACCATAGCGGAATTCATATTTTAGAGGCGGACACTATTGTGGGAACAGCAGTAGCCACACTATATAACCCCTATGAAGATCAGGTCATCTCAATCGGACTTACCCCAAATAGAAGTGACGCAATGAGTCACTTGGGTGTGGCTAGAGATGTTTGCGCCTACTTAAATCATCATGAAGGGCTTTCGCTTTCACCAATAATAAAACTCAATAATACTATACCAGCATTTGAAAGTCCATGCCCTATCAAGATCAATATTGAAAATACAGCAGACTGCATTCGTTATGCTGGACTATTATTACATGATGTGGTAGTAACTCCATCGCCAAAGTGGCTACAACAACGATTAAAAGCAATTGGTCAACGACCAATCAATAACATTGTCGATATCACCAATTATTTATTACATGATACCGGACAACCGCTTCATGCATTTGATGCAGACAAAATAAAAGGAAACACAATCAGCATTAAAAACTTACCATCAGGAACCCTGTTCAAAAGTCTTGATGAAAAAGACAGAAAGCTTGATTCCGGAGATTTAATGATTTGCGACAATGACAATACCCCTTTATGTATGGGTGGTGTATTTGGCGGAATAGATAGTGGCGTAACGACGAATACAAAAAATTTATTTCTGGAAAGTGCATTCTTTAATCCTGTTACCATCCGTAAATCTTCTTTTAGGCATAATTTAAGAACAGATGCCGCTATGCATTTTGAAAAAGGAGTTGATATTGGACAAACAGTTGATGTATTAAAAAAAGCAGCAAACTTAGTGTGCGCAAGTGCTTCTGGAGTTATAAAAAGTAATTTAATTGATGCTTATCCAAGTGTTCAAACACAACCAAGCATCACATTGCAGTACGACTACCTTCGAAAAATGAGTGGAAAACAATATGCTCAATCCACTGTTAAAAATATCTTATTTGGACTTGGATTTACTATGATTAATGAAAATGAAAAATCAATCACAGTACAACCACCTTCACACAAAACAGACATATCTATACCAGCAGACATTGTTGAAGAAGTAATGAGGATAGATGGGTTTGATAATATTGAAATTCCAACAACCATTATGATTTCGCCATCCGTTTCTGGCGCAAATAAAAATCATCATTTAAAAGAAAAACTTTCAAACGCATTAGTGGGGATGGGCTTTAATGAAATGCTCAACAACTCCATTACCCACAGCGAGAACTATACGACAGAAGAATTGAAGTCTGCCGTTAAAATGCTAAACAACCTCAGCGCAGAACTTGATACACTTAGGCTATCAATGCTTGAAACAGGATTGCAAACAATTGCTAGAAACCTGAATCACCGAAATGAAAACCTAAAATTATTTGAATTTGGTAAGACATATGCAAGAAAGGAAAATGCCTTTACCGAGGAAGATCATCTTGCTTTATTTACTACAGGTAATCTAACTGAAACAGCCTGGAACAGAAAAGAAACTCCCGCAGATTTATTCTACATAAAAGGTATACTAGAATCATTGAAACTGCAATCGGGGATTCAAACAATGACATTTGAAGTTAGTGCACATGATCGTTTTGAGTACCTGATGAAAGGAACCCACTTGGGTAACACACTTGTTACATTTGGGAAGCCTTCGGCAGAAACATTAAAAAAATTCGATATAAGAGTCTCGATCATATACATGGACATTCATTGGTCGAATTGGATAGATGCGGCCAATCACGTAAACCTCCGTTTTAAAGACATTTCAAAATTCCCTTCAGTACAACGAGACTTATCGTTTGTACTTGACAAAAGCACTCCATTTTCAGCAATTGAAGACGTGCTAAAGGATCTTTCAATCAAAGAGTTGAAATCATACAGACTTTTTGATATTTTTGAGAGTGATAAATTAGGAAAGGATAAACAA
>CAMCBE010000261.1 GCA_945872805.1 Chitinophaga pinensis
ACCACTTGAGACATGATGTGGGGATGCTCTCCATCATGATAACCATTTGTCCCTGCGCTATCGATTACCCAATTCAAGCCTACTTCTTTGCATTTTTTTTGCAGAACACCTTCTGCAATGGGACTTCTGCAAATATTGCCTAAACATACCATCAGTATTTTCATCACTCTTTTTTTTCAAAGGTACGCATCGGAACCATTAAATATTTTCAAATTCACTTCAAAAAAACTACCTTGATGTGCTAAAACTAGTGAATGCTATACAGATTTTTTCTATTGTTGATTTTTCCGTTGTCAATGCTTGCTCAGCATCCTCCTAATGGGAATCTGCAAACAACTAAGGCTGTTGACTTTGTGAAGTTGTTGAGCAAAGACCAAAAAGCAAAAACTACATTTCCATTCGATGAGATGAATCGATACAACTGGCATTTTGTTCCTTCTACCATGTCTGCTCGCGATGGGATTTCAATGAGAGATATGAGTCATATTCAAAAGAAAAAATTGAATGAATTATTGCATGTTTTTTTAAGCGAGAAAGGGTATAGCAAAACACAAGGAATCATGAGTTTGGAATATGTCTTGAAGATATTGGAGCCAACAAATGATCATCGTATTCCAGAGAATTACTCTGTTGCTTTTTATGGAGAACCAGGAAGTGATAAAATATGGGGTTGGAAATTTGGAGGACATCATATCTCATTGAACTTTACCATGGTGGATGATAAACTAGCTTTTGCCCCATTCTTTTTCGGAGCTAACCCAGGAGACGTGAAAGAAGGTCCTAAGAAAGGATATCGTGCGTTGAAAAATGAAGAAGATTTAGGGTTTGAATTGTTGAATGCGTTAACTGCTGATCAACGAAAGCAGGCTATTTTTGAATCGACTGCTTTCGCGGATAACTTGACAACCAATACCCCCCAAGTTAGCCCATTAGAAGAGGTTGGCGTAATGGCGGAGCATATGACTACTGATCAGAAAATCATACTCGAAAAATTAATAGCTTCCTATCTTGAAGCCATGCCTGAAAAAATCGCCTTGTTTAGGAAAAATAAAATTCAAAAAGAAGATTTTGAACAGATTCGGTTTGGGTGGGCTGGGGATACAAAAATCGGTGCGCCCCATTACTATCGTGTTCAAGGAAAGTCATTCTTGCTTGAATTTGATAATACCCAAAACAATGCAAACCATATTCATACAGTTTGGCGTGATTTTAATGGGGGAGATTATGGACTTGATTTGATTAGGAATCACTACGTTCAAAGTACTCACCAACATTAATATTTTGGTGCAGATTAGTAGAAGCTATACTAGTGTATATTTTTCAGTAATTCACTCTTTTTTTTATTGAAGCGATTGAATACTAATCTGTTCTTATTTCATAAATTGCATTTCATTCGTTTTTATGGATACACAATCATTTCGGGATAGAGAATCAAATCGGCAATCTGGGCTCAAGGTTATCTATGATGTTACTATGGGAATCATTTGGTTCGGTGCAGGGGCATTTTTTTTGCTGAACAAATACCTTGGTAATAACCTTGGATTTGATTCACTCATTTCTTCCATTTTTGGGATATCCTGCATCTGCTATGGGGCTTTTCGTTTTTACAGAGGCTTTTCTTCCCGAAAAAGATAACTTCAACTAGATTTTCTTTTAGCTTTTCCTAATGGCTAACTACTAAAATCTATTAAACACTTAACGCTATGATAAAGCAAATTAGTTACTTCATACTCATCCTATTATTGCTTGTTGGGTGTTCAAAAAAAGCGAAAGAGCCAAGGGTTTTTGCTGGGGATGATACGCTAACCAGTGGAATAATACATATAAGTGTTGACGAATCGTTTCAGCCAATCATCGATTCTCAGTTAAAAGTATTTCTCTCGCAACATCCAAATGCCAGGATTATACCGCATTATAAATCTGAGGCAGAATGCATAAAAGATTTAGTAAACGATTCAACGAGGATGGTTATTACCACGCGCAGCCTCTCCGCTGAAGATGTTGCTTTTTATAAAGATACCCTGGGTTTTCCTCCTATATTTGGTCGAATTGCAACGGATGCCATTGCTATGATTTTACATGACACGTCACCCGATTCCCTTTTCTCGGTAGCTGAAATTCGGTCCATGTTAAATGGAACTAGTGGATACAAGTACGAATTGGTTATGGATGGTGTTAAGGCGACCAGTACGGTGCGGTTTATGTTAGATTCGGTTTTAAGAGGTCAACCTATGAACGGTAAGGTTGTTGCGGCAACTAGCTCAGAAGGGGTAATTAATTATGTTTCCAATCACCCCAGAGCAATAGGTTTCATAGGGGTGAGTTGGATCGGTAACAAGGAAGATTCTGCCCAACTTAGCTTTCTGAAGAAGGTTAGGATTGCGGCTATTCAGTGTACTAAATGTGAAAAGGAGGTATTTGTAAGGCCTTATCAAGCAAATATTGCTACAAAAAGGTATCCCCTCCACAGGGGTCTTTATTACATTCTCAAGGAAAACTATGCTGGACTTGGCAAAGGATTTGTCAATTTCTTAACACATGAAAAAGGTCAGCTTATATTCAGGAGGGGGTATCTTGTACCTGATAGAATGGCTCTGCAAATAAGAAAGGCAAATGTTTCGGAATAAATGTTTGATTACCTATTTTTACACACCTAACAATTGACCAAGATGTATAAAATGAAATTGAGCTTTGTATTGGTTTCTTTATTGATGACAACCCTGTTGTCTGCGCAAACCCTACAAGATGGACGCAAGTTCTTATATCAGCAACGTTTTCAGTCTGCTAAAGAAACCTTGGGAAAAGTGGTAGCTGCTTCACCAGCTAACCCTGAAGCTATCTATTGGCTTGCTCAAGCATACTTCGAATCCAAAGATGTTAATGCGGCAAAAGAGGCATTGAGGAAAGGAATGGAAGGTGCTAATGGAAGTAACCCATTATTATTAGTTGCCATGGGACAGGCTGAGTTGGTTGAAAAAAAATCCAATGATGCACGTCAGCGTTTTGAAACAGCGCTTAGTCTTTCAAAAGGAAAAGATCCAGCCGTTTTTGTAGCCATCGGTAAAGCAAACTTAGAAGAAGGTGGGGACCCTGCTTATGGAATTGAGAAACTCAAGCTTGGCGTAGTGGTTAAGAACTTCAAAGATCCAATGGCTCATATTTATATGGGTGACTTGTACAGAAAATTAATGGATGGCGGTGGTGCAGTATCATCTTATGATAATGCTTTAGTAATGGATCCTAAATTGGCTATTGCGAAATATAAAAAAGGGAAAATTTATCTAACTCAAGGAAACGATCAAAGAGACCTTTTTTTGAGTCTATTTAACGATGCTATTCTAGATGACCCTAGCTATACTCCAGCATTG
>CAMCBE010000262.1 GCA_945872805.1 Chitinophaga pinensis
CATGACCTTAGTACGAGAGGACCGGGTCGTACGTACCGCTGGTGTATCAGTTGTGCCGCCAGGTGCAATGCTGAGTAGCTATGTACGGACAGGATAAACGCTGAAAGCATCTAAGCGTGAAACCTTCCTTAAGATGAGTTTCCTTTTAAGGGTCGTCAAAGACTATGACGTTGATAGGCTATAGGTGTAAAAGTGGTAACACTAAAGCCGAGTAGTACTAATTGCCCGTAAGCTTTAATTTTTTTTTTACTTTGCTCCGTTTACAACTCCCAATATGACATTATTGTTGCCAACACGGCACATCTTCTTATGGTGCTTATGCCGAGGGTGTTCACCTCTTCCCATACCGAACAGAGTAGTTAAGCCCCTCATGGCCGATGGTACTGGGATTCGTCCCGGGAGAGTAGGTAGGTGCCATATTTATTAAACCCTGATCTTTTAGATCGGGGTTTTTTTTTGTCTTTTCACCACATTAAATTAGCTTTCCTCCGTCTTCCCCAAGCCACTTCGAAATCATGAATTGCTTCTCTCTTTTATTCATTTGCCTAACTCAGTTTCTGTCATCCTTAATTGGTAAAACAGACTGCCCCCCCCAAGAATCAACTGGTCAAAAGATATTTGTTTTGGAAGGGAATGCTCAAGGAACCACATATACAGTTAAGTACATTTCATCTGACAGTATTCTTACAAAGTATGAAATTGATAGTGTGCTACATAGTATCGATCAATCACTCTCTCTCTATAATCCACAATCCTTAATTTCCTCATTTAACAAAAGTGCGATTGGGATTAAGTATGATGAACACTTATTTAATGTAGTCTCTCAGGCTATTAAGATATATACTATTTCTCAAGGGGCATTCGATATTACCTGCAAGCCATTGTCTTTATTGTGGGGCTTCGGTAAAGAAACTAACTCATTACCATCAAAAGAAAAAATAACTAATGCATTATACTTAGTCGGTTCGAATAAACTAATTTTTAGAAATGATAGTTTAATTAAATTATTACCTACCGTGCTGATAGACTGCGACGGAATTGCACAAGGATATTCAGTGGACGTACTCTTCGAATTTGTTCAACAAAAAAAGCTATCAAATTGTATTATTGAACTTGGTGGCGAAATTAGAACTGCTGGATTTAATTTAAATCAGCTGCCATGGATTATTGGCATAGAAAACCCAAACCTCAGTTATGACAATGAGTTTATGCTCACTAAAAAAGTGGCTATCTCTGGTAAAGCGATTACCACATCAGGGAGCTATAGAAAATTTAAAAAAATAGGGGATCACTATTTTAGTCACATAATTGACCCAGTTAAAGGTCATCCAGTTGACAATGGCGTAATATCTGTTTCTGTTATAGCAAAGAATGCCATCACCGCAGATGCATTGGATAATGCATTTATGGTGATGGGTATTGAAAAATCATTTGCATTTCAAAGTGATATGCCAGATATTGGAGTATTTATCTTGTATCAAAAGAAAGACGGAACTATAGCAGACACCTCAAATGCACTTTTTAAATCGTATTTAAAATAGCATAGCACAGGCACTAACTCTACCAAGTTGCTTTTCCTAGTGTAGAAAATGGAGTTCGTTTTTTCTTTAGCTTCTTCTGCTCGATCCGAATCCACCACCACTTCTGTTTTC
Organism: Chitinophaga pinensis; assembly: GCA_945872805.1. GTDB lineage: Bacteria > Bacteroidota > Bacteroidia > Chitinophagales > Chitinophagaceae > Pollutibacter. The sequence continues at coordinate 1,653 of CAMCBE010000262.1, forward strand.
TTGAGGCCTTGCTTGGTTAACAATCAGTTTTCTGCCAGATACCTCTGTCTCATGTAAGGCATCGATTGCTTTAAGGGCATCTTCGTCATTTTGCATTTCTACAAATCCAAAGCCCTTGCTTCTACCTGACTCTCTGTCTAAAATAATTTTTGCTGATGAAACCTCTCCGTATGGAGTAAAAAGATTTGAAAGTTCTTGATCTGAGAAACTGAAATTCATATTACCTACATAAATGTTCATGGACCTAGTTTTAAAATGTGACGTTTTATTATTTGGTGAAAAGTAATCACAGTTTAATGTAAAATTACTTTCCTTCTAAAGGTAGGTGAAATTAACAGATGACCACCTTCTATTTTCTCTGTTTTTTGTCAAAAATCATCTCTTTTAGTCCATTGTCTCGCTCATATATATCCCGTCTAAAGTTCAAAAGCCCTTTTTCATCTACGAATGAAGTCAGGTAAACAATATATATAGGGATCGACTTTTTGAGTACAATATATTTCTCCTTTCCTCCATTTAGGTTTTCTTCAATCCTTTCTTCAGTCCAAGTTGGATCATCGTCTAACAAAAATTTTATCATTTTAACAGGCTCTGAAATCCTAATAGCACCATGACTAAAGGTTCTTCTCTCTAGTTTGAAAAGTCCTTTTGATGGGGTGTCATGTAAATAGATATTGTAGATATTGGGGAAAATGAATTTTACTAAACCCAATGAATTCTCTGGACCAGGATGTTGTCCTAGTTCACCATCAATCTATTCCATCTTAGCTTATAAAAAAAGCCTCCCTTGTGAGGAGGCTTTTTTCTGGAATTTATTTTATGTTATTCAGAAACGACTTCAATAGAAACTTCTGTTTCATTTCCGTTTCCGAAATCTACTTTGGCTTTGAATGTGCCTAGTTCTTTTATTTCATCTAGAAGTTGAATGCGTCTGCGGTCAATCTCATAGCCTTTCTGTTCTCTAATTGCTCTAGCAACTTGAACATTTGTTACGCTACCAAAGATTTTACCACTTGTTCCAGTTTTAGCTCCTATTTTCAAGGTGCCATCTTGTAATGCAGCAATCACTTTATTGATCTCTGCAAGCATTTTGTCTTCCTTCTTTTTCAATTGTTTGAGACGCTCTTCAAGTTGTTTTAAGTTTGAAGGGGAAGCCTCAACAGCGAATTTTTTAGGAATCAGAAAATTACGGGCATAGCCATTTTTTACTGTTACTACTTCATTTGAACCACCAAGATTGTTTACGTCTTGAATTAAAATAATCTGCATATTTTTTTTTTAAAAAGTTTTACCAACTCCAATCTTGATTACTCAAGACTGTCTCACCAACTAGTGATTAGGTCAGAGGTTCTACTTCAACAAATCAGTTACATAAGGTAATAAGCCCATCTGACGTCCACGTTTGATGGCTTCAGAAACCTTACGTTGATATTTCAAAGAGTTTCCTGTGATACGACGAGGAAGCATTTTTCCTTGTTCGTTCAGAAATTTCTTAAGAAATTCACCGTCTTTGTAATCGATGTACCGCATACCATATTTCTTAAAGCGGCAGAATTTTTTTCTGGGCTTTTCGGTTTTGATCGCCGTAAGGTACTTTATGTCATTTGCTTTTGCCATGATTTTATCCCTCCACTGCTTTTTCGGTTCCGGTAGATACACCACTTCTCTTTTTAATGTTATACTCGACGGCGTACTTATCGAGTTTGATA
>CAMCBE010000263.1 GCA_945872805.1 Chitinophaga pinensis
TCAAACCTTCCTAAACCTTCCTAAACCACCTTCAACCCTTCAACTCCTTCAACCTTCCTCAACCTCCCTCAACCTTTCTAAACCTTCCTAAACATTCCTAAACATTCCTAAACCATCTTAAACCCCTTCAACTCCCTCAACCTTCCTAAACCTCACCATGACACCAGATCAAAAAAACACCCAAATCCTTTTCAAGACAGAATACGAAAATCTAAATACTGAGCAGAAAGAAGCAGTGGATTCAATAGAAGGACCTGTTATGGTCATTGCAGGTCCAGGATCGGGCAAGACACAAATTCTTGCTATTCGAATAGGAAAGATATTACTGGAGACAGATACACAACCAGAAAATATATTATGCCTGACCTACACCGATTCGGGTGCAGTGGCTATGCGTAAACGATTACTTAAAATGATTGGGCCAGACGCCTATAAAGTAAATATTCACACGTACCATTCTTTTTGCAATCAAGTCATTCAAGACAACCTAGGCATTTTCGAAAAATCATCGCTTGAAGCCATATCAGACCTAGAGGCAATAGCACTATTACGCAAGTTGATCGATGGCTTTAAAAAAGGAAATCCACTCAAAAGATACCGCGGCGATATTTACTATGAAGCGAAAAACCTACGACATCTCTTTAGCTCAATTAAAAGAGAAGGATGGGATAAAATTGCAATGCTTGAAGCAATTAAACAATACATCGATGAACTTCCTTATAACGACGACTTTAGATACAAGGTGAATGGAAAGGGATATAAAAAAGGAGATCCAAAACTAAGTCAAATTGAGGGTGAAAAAGATTCTATGAATCGACTTGCACAAGCGATTGAGGAATTTGACAATTACCAAAAATTGATGAAGGACCGTCAACGCTACGACTTTGACGACATGATAAATTGGGTGATAAAAGCGTTTGAAGAAAATAAATTGCTGTTAGCCACCTATCAAGAGCAGTACCAATATATTTTGGTTGATGAATACCAAGACACCAGTGGAACGCAAAATAAAATAGTTGAATTACTAATCAACTACTGGGATGAGCCAAACATATTTGTTGTAGGCGATGACGATCAATCCATCTTTCGTTTTCAGGGGGCTAACGTAGAGAATATGCTCGCATTCAAAAATAAATTCCCGAGCATAAAGACCATTATGCTCACTAAAAATTATCGATCAGTACAACCCATTCTTGATATATCAAAAACTCTAATCGATAAAAACAAAGAACGTCTAATCAATCACATCGAAGGGCTTAGTAAAGTTCTAACAGCAGAAAACAGTAAGCTTAAGCATAGTCTAGAAACGCCTACCATAATTTCCTATCAAAGTCCAAGAGAAGAAATGATTGGCATCACAATCGAAATAGAAGAATTAATTCAAAAAGGCATTGATCCAAAACGCATATCAGTAATCTATAAAGAGAATAAATACGGCGAGGATTTAACTGAATTTTTAAAATCAAGGTCAATAAAATATTACAGCAAACGTAATATGAATTTATTAGACCTGAATTTTATTAAAAAAATCATATTGCTTTTTGAATACCTAGATGCAGAAATGGATACGCCATTCAGTGGAGATGAAAAGCTGTTTGAAATATTACATTTCGATTGGTTTAACATCAAGCCACTTGAAATAGCAAAACTCAGTATTGAAAACAATGAAAGAAGGTATAAGAAAGAGGTATCCGGATTCAGAAATTTAATTCAACAGAAAACAAACTCAGTAGCTGCAAGTTTATTTGAAGCTAATCTTTCTCCAGAGCTTGCACGCGCGGGATTGGTTATCGAAAATTTGATTAGCTCGATTTCCAATAAAACGCTACAAAGCTTGTTTGAAGAGATTATTCAGGAATCAGGAATGCTTGGCACAATAATGCAATCGTTAGATAGCCCATGGCAATTACAATTGCTTACCGCATTTTTTGACTTTATAAAAGAAGAGACAAAAAAAGACCCTACGCTCAACTTACTAGGGTTTGTTGAACTTTTGCAAATGATGAAGAAAGAAAATCTAAAATTACCCGTGGTTCAAATCGGAGGGAATGAAAAAGGAGTGAATCTTTTAACTTGCCATGGGTCTAAAGGGCTGGAGTTTGAGTATGTATTTTTTGCAGGCTGTAACGCAACGTATTGGGAAAAGAAAAGAGCACCGAATTCTGGATATAAATTCCCTAAATCACTATTTGTATCCAATACAACATCTACATCAGACGAAGAACTTCGAAGACTATTCTATGTAGCCCTCACTAGAACAGAAAAGCATCTCACTATTTCTTATGCGAATCATAAAGAAGATGGCAAAGAAATAGAACCAACAATGTTTCTTGAAGAAATTCGCAGTGCACATACATTAACTGAAGAAAATAAAGAACTTGACGAAAACACATTAGCTAGTTTTTCACTGGTTCAGTTTACCAAGATAAGCAGTCCTACTATTGAAAGAATGGATGCAGATATTGTAGATCGGGCTCTTGACAAATTTTCCATGAATGTCACAGCATTAAATAATTACTTGAGTTGCCCCCTCGAATTCTACTATAAAAACCTCATCAGAATTCCTTCTCCTAAAAATGAAACACTTGAATTTGGATCGGCAATTCATCATGCACTAGAGTGCTTTTTTACAAAAATGAAAGATGATCTAAGTAAAAACTTCCCTTCAAAAAATATTCTAATCGATGACTACATAATTTATCTATATAAACATAGAGAAAGCTTTACAAAGCAAGAGTTTGAAAGAAGAATGGAGTACGGGAAGGAAATATTAGACAAATATTATGACCATAAAATAAATACATTCTCGAAAATTGTTTCCGTTGAACGTAACATAAGAAATGTATTGGTCGATGGAATTCCACTGAAAGGGAAGATAGATAAAATGGAATTCGACGGGAATAAGGTGAATGTTGTTGACTACAAAACAGGAAACCCTACTAACGCAAAAGCTAAACTAAAGAACCCGAAGGAAGATCCCCCATATGGAGGTGATTACTGGCGTCAGGCAGTCTTTTATAAACTCTTAATCGACAACAACGATCAGGGTAAATACGAAGTAATTAGTACAGAATTTGACTTTGTAGAACCCAATGAGAAAAAAGAAATCAACCCAGAGAAAGTAACCATAACACCTGATGATTTAGAACAAGTTCGTTCCCAAATCAAGTTTGCTTGGGAGAAGATTCAAGCAAGAGATTTTTATACGGGCTGTGGAAAAGATGATTGTCACTGGTGCGATTTCGTCAAGACCAATAAATTAACTATCAATGAAGTTGAAGAAGAACAACTCTAAAATTTGATTGGAGTTCACAATATCCTTCACAAGGGGAGTGCCATTCAGACAGATAAGA
>CAMCBE010000264.1 GCA_945872805.1 Chitinophaga pinensis
ATCATGAGTTTTTGCCTAGGTCTATGAAATTTTCAAAATAATCCTTACATTTGCACCCCCAATCGAAAGTTCTTTTTTTGAATGGATTTGGGAGTTTCGGACTATTTCCGAGACGCTATCACCAAAAAAAATTAAACTATGGCTAAGGAAATTTCTGGCTATGTAAAGTTGCAGGTTAAGGGCGGCCAGGCCAACCCTGCACCTCCTGTTGGACCCGCACTAGGTTCCAAAGGTGTTAACATTATGGAGTTTTGCAAACAATACAATGCAAGAACTCAAGATAAAATGGGTAAGGTATTACCTGTTTTGATTACTGTTTACACAGACAAATCATTTGATTTCATCATCAAGACTCCGCCAGCAGCTGTACAGTTGTTGGAGGCAAGCAAGCTTCAAAGTGGTTCCAAAGAGCCTAACCGTTTAAAGGTGGGTAAAGTAACTTGGGAACAGGTAGAGGCTATTGCAAAAGACAAGATGTCTGATCTCAACTGCTTCACTGATGAGAGTGCCATGAAGATGGTTGCTGGAACAGCAAGAAGTATGGGCATCACTGTTGATGGCAAAGCACCCTGGGATAATTAATCCATCACAACTTTAAAACAAACAAGATGGGAATCACAAAAAAAAGAAAAGCAGTTGCCAATAAAGTGGATGATAAAAAAATTTATTCACTATCAGAAGCATCGAGCCTTGTCAAAGAAATCAACTGCACAAAATTTGACAGCTCAGTAGACCTACATATCCGTTTGGGAGTTGATCCAAAGAAAGCTGATCAAGCTATCCGCGGAACAGTTACTCTTCCACATGGTACGGGTAAAACAAAGAAAGTATTGGTGCTTTGCACACCTGATAAAGAGGCCGAAGCAACTGCTGCTGGTGCTGATTTTGTTGGGTTGGATGAATTCATCAAAAAAATCGAATCTGGTTGGACAGACATTGATGTTATCATTGCTACACCGTCTGTTATGCCTAAAATCGGTAAGTTAGGTAAAGTATTGGGCCCACGTAACTTGATGCCAAACCCAAAGACTGGAACAGTTACAAACAACGTAGCTGAGGCGGTGAATGATGTCAAAGCAGGTAAAGTAGCTTTCAAAGTTGATAAAGCGGGTATTGTTCATGCTTCTATCGGAAGGGTGAGTTTTACTCCAGAAAAAATAACAGAGAATAGCTTAGAGTTCCTTAACGCGATTATTAAGGCAAAGCCTTCAACTTCGAAGGGAACGTATTTAAAAAGCGTGTTCATGGCAAGTACTATGAGTGCAGCTATTTCGGTTGACACTAAAGTGCTCATGCATTGATTTCTCTAGTTTACATTAAAAAAAATTAAAACGCTTTATCATGACAAAGCAAGAAAAAAATGAAGTAATTGAAATACTGAAAGAGAAATTCGGTCAGTATAACAATTTTTATATCACCAATACTGAATCACTTTCTGTTGCGCAGATTGGTAAACTTAGGCGCGTTTGTTTCAGCAAGAATGTTGAAATGAAAGTGGCAAAGAATACATTGATCCGTAAGGCATTGGAGCAACTTGACGAAGCAAAGTACCAAGGTGCTTTTGAATCCTTGAACGGTGTTACGGCACTAATGTTCTCTGAGAGTGCAAAAGAGCCGGCATTGATTCTTACTGGATTTAGAAAAGACATCAATACACCAAAGCCTGTTTTGAAAGCAGCGTTTATCAATGGTGATATTTTTGTAGGAGATGATCAACTTGCCGTTCTTAAAGACCTTAAGAGCAAGAATGATCTTATCGGTGAAGTTATCGGATTGTTGCAGTCTCCTGCTAAGCGTGTGCTTGCTGGATTGTTGCACCATCATGAGAAGCAAGCTAAAGCAACTCCTGCAGAGCAAGCCGAAGTGGCTTCTGCAGAATAAACAAACAAGTATAAAACCCAACGCCACTGAGGTTAAAACGTGGCATATTTATAACCATCCGCTGGAGCTTTGGCTTTGAAAGCGGTTTAAAAAGTAAAAAAATGGCAGACATTAAAGCATTAGCCGAACAACTAGTAGGCTTGACAGTAAAAGAAGTACAAGAATTAGCTGATGTATTGAAAGCTGATTACGGAATTGAACCAGCTGCTGCAGCTGTAGTTGTAGCTGCATCTGGCGACGGTGGTGGCGGAGCTGCTGCTGCTGAAAAAACAGCATTTGATGTAATCCTGGTATCAGGAGGCCCAAGCAAACTGGGTGTTGTTAAAATCGTTAAAGAACTTACAGGATTAGGATTGAAAGAAGCAAAAGACCTAGTTGATGGTGCTCCAAAGCCTATCAAGGAAGGTGTTTCCAAATCTGAAGCTGAAGAAATCGCAACTAAGCTTAAAGACGCTGGTGCTGAAGTGGAGGTTAAATAACCTTACTTACCAATCGAATAAAAAAAGCCGGATTTATTCCGGTTTTTTTTATAGCTAAATATTAAGAGTTCAAGGCAATAAATTTTTTCATTACAGCCTTTTTTCTTAACTTCGCCTTCCTTTAAATTAGGCTTAATACGATTTAAACCCAACCTTGTTGCAACTGATTGATTTTTAATTAATTGCATTTAGTGAGACAAGTCAGGGATTTCAATCGTATTGTATATATAATAACACTTTAAACCACGAATAGACTATGTCTTCAGCGAAAGTGGCTTCAAACAGGGTGCATTTTGGTAAAGTAAAGCACCTGGCGGAAACGCCCGACCTTTTGGAAATTCAGATTCAGTCTTTCAAAGACTATTTTCAGCTCGAAACAACGCCTGATAGGCGTAACCACGAGGGACTTTTCAAAGTATTTAAAGAGAATTTTCCTATCAATGACACACGGAACATCTTTATGTTGGAGTTCCTTGATTACTTTATTGATCCACCCCGTTACACCATTGAAGAGTGTATGGAGCGTGGATTAACCTATGCAGTTCCGCTAAAGGCGAAGTTGCGTTTAAGTTGTAACGATGAAGAGCACGTAGATTTCCAAACAATTGTTCAGGACGTGTTTCTTGGAAACATTCCTTACATGACCCCACGTGGTACATTTGTAATCAATGGCGCTGAGCGTGTTGTTGTTTCACAGCTACATCGTTCACCTGGTGTATTCTTTGGACAATCATTGCATCCAAACGGAACAAAAATATATTCTGCCCGTGTTATACCATTTAAGGGTGCATGGATGGAATTTGCAACAGACATCAATAATGTCATGTATGCATACATCGATCGTAAGAAAAAGTTCCCGGTAACTACGTTATTACGTTCAATCGGGTTTGAAACAGATAAGGATATCCTTGAGCTTTTCGGCATGGCTGATGAAGTTAAGGCAGACAAAAAAACCTTAACCTCAATGATCGGTAAGCGTTTGG
>CAMCBE010000265.1 GCA_945872805.1 Chitinophaga pinensis
CAATCGAAGATTTAGCACAACTTATTTACGATTTAAAAAATGCAAATCGAAAGGCAAGGATAAGTGTAAAACTAGTATCAAAAGCGGGTGTAGGCACAATTGCTGCAGGTGTTACCAAAGCAAAAGCAGACGTAGTACTTATTTCAGGCTATGATGGTGGAACAGGCGCTTCTCCCGTGAGTTCTATTCGACATGCAGGATTACCATGGGAACTTGGTTTAGCCGAAGCGCATCAAACCTTGGTAAAAAATAAACTCAGAAGTAGAATTGTTTTACAAACCGATGGTCAACTTAAAACAGGTCGTGATGTAGCTATTGCAACCTTACTTGGTGCGGAAGAATGGGGTGTTGCTACTGCAGCATTAGTTGTTGAAGGATGTATTCTAATGCGAAAATGCCATTTGAACACATGCCCCGTTGGCGTTGCTACTCAAGATCCAGAACTTAGAAAACGATTTAACGGAGCAGCAGAATATGTAGTCAACTTCATTCAATTCTTAACGAAAGAGTTAAGAGAGATCATGGCTGAAATGGGCTACAAAACCATTGAAGAAATGGTTGGACAAGTTGATGCATTAAAAATGAGAGAAGATATTTCTCATTGGAAATACAATAAGCTAAACCTAATGCCAATTCTTTACAAAGAACCTGCTGATGCTTCAGTTGGATTATATAAACAAGAAGAGCAAGATCATGGCATTGCAGATGTATTGGATTGGACATTTATAAAAGAAGCATCTAGCGCACTAGAAAACCAGGAACCTGTCGTTATACATAGTAAGATAAAGAATACAGATAGGTCAACTGGCACAATGCTAAGCAATGAGATTACCAAAAAGTATGGTGCGGCAGGTTTAAAAGAAGATACGATTACATTACGTTTAACCGGAACTGCTGGACAAAGTTTTGGAGCATTCAATACACAGGGTGTTACATTAGAATTGGAAGGTGATGCTAATGATTATTTTGGGAAGGGATTGAGTGGTGCTAAAATGATTATTTATCCTCCAAAAGAATCTGTATTTGTAGCAGAAGATAATATCTTAATTGGTAACACTGCTTTTTATGGTGCAACAAGTGGCAGATCATTTATCAGAGGAAAAGCAGGAGAACGATTTGCTGTTAGAAACTCTGGTGCAACCGCTGTTGTAGAAGGTGTAGGAGATCATGGATGTGAATACATGACAGGGGGAACTGTTGTAGTACTAGGTGCTACAGGCAGAAACTTTGCAGCTGGAATGAGTGGTGGCATTGCCTATGTATATGATGTACATGGCAATTTCGAAAACCAATGCAATCAAGAAATGGTTGATTTAGATCCAATGGATGATGAGGATGTAATTATTCTAAAAGGATTATTAGAAGAACACCTAACTACAACGGGAAGTACTGTTGCTAAATTTGTACTAGGTGATTTGGAAAATCAAAAACTATCTTTTGTAAAAGTTTATCCCCGTGACTACAAAAAAGTCATACAATCCAATAAATCAATAAAGAAGGCATTAATCTAATTAATTTGTTAATTGAAACGATATGGGAAGACCAACGGGTTTTTTAGAATTCGAAAGATCTAATCCAAAGAAGATCAACGTAGAAGAAAGGATAACAAACTATAATGAGTTTGTTAAGCCCTTTGAGGATAGTGAATTAAATAAACAAGCTGCTAGATGCATGAACTGTGGTGTTCCTTTTTGTCATCACGGATGCCCTCTTGGTAACGTAATTCCGGAATTTAACGATGCCGTGTATCAAAAAAATTGGGAAGAGGCATACGAAATCCTAAGCTCTACCAATAATTTTCCTGAATTCACTGGAAGAATTTGTCCTGCTCCTTGTGAGAGTTCATGCGTGCTAGGAATAAATCAACCCCCGGTAAGCATTGAGGATATAGAAAAACATATCATTGAAATTGCGTTTGATAAAGGATATGTAATTCCTAAAAAACCAACCCTACGTACAGGGAAAAAAGTAGCAGTAGTGGGAAGTGGTCCTGCTGGTATGGCGGCAGCCGCACAACTTAATCAAGCAGGACATGCTGTGGTTGTGTTTGAGCGAGATGAAAAACCAGGAGGATTGTTACGGTATGGAATTCCAGATTTCAAATTGGAGAAGAATATTGTGGATCGCAGAATCAACCTTATGAAAGAAGAGGGTATTGAATTTAAATGCAATGCTAATGTTGGTGTAAATATTGGGATGAATGATCTTTTAAGAGATTACAATGCTATTGTTTTAGCAGGTGGTTCTACTGTTCCTAGGGATTTGTTAATCCCAGGCCGAGAGCTTAACGGTGTTCATTTTGCTATGCACTTTTTAAAACAACAGAATAAGTTGGTTTCAGGATCCGATCCATTTGCAAATAGCGCTATTGAAAGTAATATAGCCACAGGTCAAATTAATGCACACGGAAAAAGAGTAATAGTAATTGGTGGAGGTGATACAGGAAGCGATTGTGTAGGAACTTCTAATAGACAAGAGGCCGCCAGTGTATTGCAATTTGAACTGTTACCAAAACCACCTGAGAACAGGTCACAAGTAATGCCCTGGCCTACCTACCCTATGTTACTGAAAACAACTTCTTCTCATGAGGAAGGATGTGATAGGGCATGGGCTATAGCCACCAAAGAGTTTATTGGTGATGCCGATGGAAATTTAACGGCAATTAAAACCGTTGAATTAGATTGGAAATCTGAGGATGGCAAGCCTAGTCGGTTTTTAGAGCGTCCGGATTCCGAAAAAATAATACCATGTGAGATGGTTTTGTTGGCAATGGGATTTGCATCTCCTCAAAAAGAAGGGATGATCGAAGAATCTGATCTAGCCACAGACGATAGAGGAAATATTTTAGCAACTGAAAAAGACTATAAAACGAACATTGGTAAGGTATTTGCCTGCGGAGACATGCGAAGAGGACAATCCCTTGTAGTTTGGGCGATTAGCGAAGGAAGAGAATGCGCACGAAAAATAGATGAGTTCTTAATGGGTTCATCAATGCTTGAATCAAAAGATAAGAGCTTATTGATATAATTAATATTATTTAGCTAAAAAAAAGACCGAACGAATTCGGTCTTTTTTTTTCAATAACTTATATATTATGATATATTATATATGATAAATCTTTAAAATTATTTTTCCACATTAAATTTTCACTTATTTCATAATATAATGTTTATCAATGTATTATAAATTATATATAACATATTACGATTTTCTATATATTTTATATTTATGAATTTATTGATTTTGAAGGTTACTTTTTATCTATTTTCGCATAAATAAATACATTATTAACAAAAAACTTGCTTACAATGAATTCAAAAGG
>CAMCBE010000266.1 GCA_945872805.1 Chitinophaga pinensis
ATCAAAATTTTGAAATTCTCGTTAATGAGCTAATCAAACACAATAAACTATTTAGCATGATGTCTTATCCTATGCGCGACCATAGCATCAGTCAACGAGGGAACACTACGCTTCAAATGAGAAGAACTATGGAAGCGTATTGGAAAAAAAATCTATAACTTGTATTTAAATATTTAAGTGCCATGAGCAACTTACCCAGCATATTCAACGACGTAATAGGTCCAGTGATGAGAGGACCATCCAGTTCACACTGTGCAGCATCATTGCGCATAGCACGAATTTGTAGAGACCTGATGGATGGGCATATTAAAAATATCCTGATTGAATTTGACCCAAATGGCTCTTTAGCTACAACGCATAAAAGTCAGGGGTCAGACATGGGTCTATTTGGTGGATTCCTTGGATGGGAAGCGTATGATGATAGATTACCCAATTCAGAAAAACATTTACAAACTGCAGGGATAAATGTTGAAATAAAAATCATAGACATCAAAGCAGATCATCCCAATACCTATAAGATTACACTGCAAAGTGAAAATGAAACAAGGAAGCTAACAGCCATATCAACAGGCGGTGGCATGATTGAAATAATTGAAATCGATTGCATTTCAGTATCCATTGCAGGGGATTATTTCGAGACACTCATTTATTGTGAAAAACAGGATGAGCTCATAAAATATATAGAATCAGCTATTACATATGATGAAATAATTCCTCATGTTGGCGATATATCCTTCATCCAAATCAGGTCACAAGCATTTCCTGATCAAACGATATGCGATGAGTTGATATCGATGGATAATGTATCCTGCATTAAATTCCTGAATCCAGTTCTTCCTGTGATGGGCAGAAAAAATATGACTGTCCCATTTATATCTTGCAATGAAATGCTTGACTATAATAAGGATAAGAATAAACTATTGTGGGAGCTAGCAGTTGATTATGAAAGTGCGCGAGGAAATATTTCTGCGGAAGAAGTTTTTGAAAAAATGCGGAGCATCGTCCACATCATGGGAAATGCAATAGAAACTGGACTAAAAGGAACGCATTACGAAGACAGAATATTGGGTAGTCAATCGTTGCAGTTCAAAGAAAATCTTGAAGCAGATAAATTAGTAGGTGGTGAAACCAACAACAGAGTAATCATGTATACCTCTGCGATGATGGAAGTAAAAAGTTCAATGGGTGTTATTGTAGCGGCTCCAACAGCAGGCTCTTGTGGGGCTTTACCTGGCGCTATTTTTGGCACAGCACATTCATTGAAACTACATGAAGATGAAATCATTAAAGGAATGCTTGCAGCCGGACTTATCGGTGTATTCATTGCGGCTCGTGCTACGTTTGCTGCTGAAGTAGGAGGTTGTATGGCTGAAACCGGCTCTGGTGGTGGTATGGCAGCTGCAGGTATTGTGGTGATGAAAAACGGTAGCTTAGATCAATCGGTTGGAGCAGCTTCATTAGCCTTGCAAAATTCATTGGGTATCATTTGCGATCCCATTGGGAATAGAGTAGAAGCACCTTGCTTGGGAAGAAATGTGATGGCAGCTACCAATGCTATTTCTTGCGCGAACATGGCCTTGTCTAATTATGAATATTTAATTCCATTAGATGAAGTGATTGACACCATGAAAGAAGTGGGTGATCGAATGCATCATACATTACGCTGCACGAATCTTGGCGGCTTATCTACTACCCGTTCAGCAAAAATCATTGAACAAAAATTGGAAGAGCAACCCGGAGCTTTCTTTAAAAGTTGCTGATTAATTAGGATGATAAATCCGCTCAGCAGTTTTATAGACTTCAGCTTTATTTAACGTCATTTTCTTAGTCTGCTGATGCGTATACATTTCCATCTGATCTGTATAGTGAGGTGAATTTTTTCTAGATGACGCCCCATAGGTATTCATGGTTTCAATGATTGGACCATCCTTAGTAAACCTGACCAACTCAACATAGGCATCACCTTGTGTTCCCCTAAGCATTCCATTTTTATACGGCACCGAATACATGGGGGCCAATACATCCGGCAAGCCGGGTAATGGTAGTTCAACTTTTCCACGAACCAATTTTTGTATATCGCCTAATTGTACATTCGTTCTCCCAAAATCCTGCATCATTGCTGCTTTAACTGCTTTCAATATATCTAATGACTGCTCAGCGGTAAGTATACTTCCGGTATGGTATAAATCAGCATGTGAAATGATATAGTGATATATTTTTAAAAATGTAGCAGCCCCAATACTCTCCACATTTGAGTTCTTATCCCATGAAGTAAGATTATGAATCAAATCAGATATCTCAACATGATCTGATGCTTTCAACATAAACATGCTATCAATATGAATTGGGAATGCAAATGTTGACGGAAATTGTCGATCAAATTTTATTCTTTTAAAGTCTTCATACGATACTTTGTCAAGTGGCGCTAATAATTCGGCAAAACGCATGCTTCGGTTGTTCTCTAACGTTTCATATCCCATCGTCGGATCTTTAATCACCGGCCTTCCCGGTCCTTCTGTTGAATGAAAAGGGGAATGGTTTGTATTATACACAAATCCGCTTTTCGGCTGAAGCACTTGAGGGAGATCAGATAAGGGATGAAGTTTATTCCATAGTGTTGCACTCGTATTACCAGGGAGTGTAGTCCTCCAATTAAATTGAGGATCACGGACCGGAATTCTACCATTACTCAAATAAAATATTGTATCATATCGATCGGCATACACAATATTATATCCTGGAATAGCAAGCATACTGAGTGCAGATTTAAATTCAGTAAAGTTCTTTGCCTTATTAAATCTATACCATTGTTCCATGCCCCGTATATCTGTAAGAGAAGGCATACGGATTGAAAAGGTTCCCCGATCTGTCATAATAGTTGGCCCATATTTACTCCAGTATATATTTTTCTTCACTGGAATAACAACACCTTTAATTTTTACTTTTAATACGGTTGAACTTTCTTCAAGATCTATCCATTCTCCATCGAACTTATATTGCTTTTTAGATTGAGGATTGATTTCCAGTTGATATACATCAAGTTTATCTGGATCATTGACGGTATGCGCCCATCCCAAATATTCATTGCAGCCATGTAAAATACATGGAGCACCAGGAAAATTGGCACCAAGAATATTCCAACCTTCTTCGCTACAAAGCTGTGCTTCATAAAAAGCAACAGGTCCTTCAAGCGGTTGATGTGCATTGATATCTAGGTAAACTTGACCATCAGTCGTTTTAGCACTATTAAATGCAATAGCATTACTCCCTGCAGTTTTGAATTGT
>CAMCBE010000267.1 GCA_945872805.1 Chitinophaga pinensis
TTGACTTTGGTATGACAAAAGGGAAAATCCTACAACAGCCGATGGATGGATTGGTTGCATACCATTCGAGTTGAGTTTAAATTGTGAAATGACTGATTTTATAAAAACCACTGAGCAAGATTCTACACACAGGCACCTTGAAAAAATGAGTGTGCATGAACTTCTGCTGAATATAAATCAAGAAGATGCTAAAGTGTCAGCAGCTGTTTCGAAAAGTATTCCCCAGATTCAAGCACTAGTAGAAGCTATAGTCGATAAGCTGATTCTTGGAGGCAGACTCTTTTATATTGGTGCAGGGACGAGTGGGCGATTAGCCTTGGTTGATGCAAGTGAATGTCCACCTACATTTGGCGTCTCGGATAATGTTGTCATTGGCGTTCTTGCTGGTGGAAGAGAAGCCATGTTCAGCGCCATTGAATTTGCTGAAGATGATATCGAGCAAGCCTGGATTGATTTACAACAATACCATATAACGAAAGACGATGTGGTGGTTGGCATTGCTGCCAGTGGAACAACTCCCTATGTGATCGGTGGATTGAAAACCTGTAATGAACAGGGGATCACTACCGGTTCTATATCGTGCAATGAACATTCGCCTTTGTCGGAAGTCGCTTTATATCCCATTGAAGTAGTGGTTGGGCCAGAATTTGTGACAGGAAGTACGCGCATGAAAAGTGGTACAGCACAAAAGATGATTCTTAATATGATTTCCACTGCTGTGATGATTCAGCTTGGCAGGGTAGAAGATAACAAGATGGTGAATATGCAACTTACCAATGAAAAGCTAGTTGATAGGGGCATTAAAATGATTGTGCAGCATCATGCTGTTGTTTCTTATGAAGAGGCAAAATCTATCTTGATTAGATTAGGCAGTGTAAAAAAGGCAATTGAATTTCTTGATGAAAAATGAGTTGATCAATGCATGAATTAGAGCCATTTTACAATTGGAAACATATTTATTCCGCCGAAGAGGATAGTCGATCTGTTTTTTTTGGAAGAGAATATTCCGAATTTGAATTCACTCAAAAGGTCTATAATTATTTTATTCATCCTCAATGGGATGACATTGGTTCACAGACCTTGTACCTTAAGGTTTTAATGGCAGATTATGACCTTCAGTATGTTATCATTGAATTGATAGGAGAGTGGAATGACGCGATTGAAAATGATATCATGACATTGAAGCGAGATGTGATTGATTCATTGATTGCAGTGGGAATAACAAAGTTTATTTTGATTGGGGAGAACGTACTTAATTTTCATAGCAGTGATGATTGTTATTACGAAGAGTGGTATGATGATATTGCTGATCTTGGTGGATGGATTCTGTTGCTGAATATGCCTGACCAATCCACCTATGATTTTTTAAAAGTAGGCAACGATCGATATGTTCAATTGCTTAATTTTTCGGAATGGAGAACGTATACACCGAACAATTTGTTTATTAAGCTTGACAACTATATCCTCAAAAAATTGAACAATTGAGGACATGCATGCTATTATATAGCATTTTGGCTCTAGATTTTACGAAATCAGCCTAAACAATCGTCCATTTTATGCCTCCGTTGTGTTAAATTTGCAATCAATTAAAAATTCAGTAAAACTGCATTATGAACTGGAGTCAATTATTTAGTTCTTCGATCGGTAAAAAGATCGTGATGGCCTTAACCGGTATTTTTCTTATTATTTTCCTTGTTGTTCATTGTTACGTAAACGCAAATGTGTTCTTCCCAAATGCTCAGGAGAATTTTAACAGAGCTGCTCATTTTATGGGAACAAATTTGTTGATTAGGGTAACTGAAATTGGTTTATTTGCTGGTTTCATTTTACACATCATTCAAGGCTATAAACTTGAATTGCAAAATCGAAGCTCACGTAAATCACGTTATGCAGTTAATGCAGGTAACAAAACATCTAAATGGTACTCCCGTTCTATGGCCTTGTTGGGTACATTGATTTTGTTGTTTTTAATAATGCACCTGGTTCACTTCTGGGTACCGTCTCGCTTTGGAGGCTTAACAGAAGTCAAATACGGCAGTGATCCCATCGTTTTCCATAATCTATACGCCCAAATGCAAGACACATTTGCACCAATGTGGGTAGTAGTGGTCTATATCCTAGGGTGTATTTCCCTTTCAT
Source organism: Chitinophaga pinensis (assembly GCA_945872805.1). GTDB lineage: Bacteria > Bacteroidota > Bacteroidia > Chitinophagales > Chitinophagaceae > Pollutibacter. The sequence continues at coordinate 2,140 of CAMCBE010000267.1, forward strand.
GGCATTTGCTTCACGGCGTGCAGAGTGCAGCACAAACGCTTGGTTGGACGAATAAAAAATACACCTCGATGATTAAATCAATTGGATTTGGTTTCTCGATCATCGTCCCATTGATTTTTGCTTTGATGCCAATTTTCATTCATTTTGGATGGGAACTTAATCTTGGCAGCCTAACCTTGTTATTCTAATTAAATTTCAAAAAAAAGTCAACATTATGCTTGATTCAAAAATACCTGCTGGTCCACTCGATGACAAATGGACTTCGTATAAAGGAAAAGTAAAACTGGTTAACCCGGCCAACAAAAGAAAGATTGAAGTGATCGTGGTTGGAACTGGACTTGCTGGTGCCTCTGCCGCAAGTAGTCTAGCTGAAATGGGCTATAAAGTAAAAGCTTTTTGCTTTCAAGATTCTCCACGCCGTGCGCATTCAATTGCCGCGCAAGGAGGCATTAATGCTGCAAAGAATTACCAAAACGATGGTGATTCTGTCTACCGCCTATTTTATGATACCATCAAAGGAGGAGACTACCGTTCTCGTGAGGCTAACGTACATCGGTTAGCTGAAGTGAGTACTAATATTATTGATCATTGTGTTGCTCAAGGTGTTCCTTTTGCGAGAGAATATGGTGGTTTATTGAGTAACCGTTCTTTTGGTGGAACTCAAGTTCAACGTACTTTTTATGCAGCCGGACAAACCGGACAACAACTGTTGATAGGTGCCTATCAGGCATTGGAAAGACAGGTTGCTTTGGGTAATGTAGAAATGAATACACGTCATGAGATGGTTGAGCTTGTAATCATTGATGGCAAGGCAAGAGGAATCATCGCAAGAAACTTAGAAACAGGTGAATTAGAGAAACATTTCGGTCACGCTGTTTTACTATGCACTGGTGGTTATGGCAACGTGTTTTATCTTTCTACCAATGCAATGGGTTCAAATGTAACGGCTGCATGGAAGGCACATAAAAAAGGCGCGTATTTTGCTAACCCTTGTTTCACGCAAATACATCCTACTTGTATTCCTGTTTCAGGTGATCATCAATCCAAATTAACCTTGATGTCTGAATCCCTCAGAAATGACGGAAGAATTTGGGTACCTGCTAAAGTTGGTGATAGCAGAAAAGCAAATGAAAT
>CAMCBE010000268.1 GCA_945872805.1 Chitinophaga pinensis
CTCTTTCAACAGGTGGGTATTTAAACTCATCTAGTAATAATATCAAACCAACCTTAAGTGCTGATTTTATATCATCTCTTTTATTCCAATCTGGAAATTTTGCTTGCCCATCAACTAAATTCTTAACTGCCTTGGCTAATTCAATTAACTTAGGTTCTGGGTAGTTGAAGTCATATTTTGCACAGAGTTCTTTTAAAATATCATAAAATGCTTTTTCTTCAAAATCAATACCTAATGCATCTCCTGCATTAAACTCGTTATGTACTTCCCATATTAAGTTTGTAAGCTGTTCTGCCATTTCTTCATAGACCTCACTTCTTAAAATATCATTTTCATCACGTTGATTGTATTTGTCTACAATCACTTGCATCTTTTTACTAAAATCTATCCCTTTAACCTTATTCACCTTTTTTATATCACCAATTACCTTAGACAACAATTGTTGCAATAATTTTATTTTAGTGTTAGGTAGTTTGATTTTACCAATTTTTTCTAAATATGCTTCATCAAAAATATCATGCTCTGGATTCTCATCATCACCAATCTTATATAATTCTTGAATGCCGTCACTTTGAAGTGCCTGTGAAATCATTTCTCGAACTTTAGCATTCATTTGAGCAGTATCAGGGGCATTCCCTTTAGTGAGTTTGAATATTATAGAACGAACTGCCAAATAAAAGTGAGTGTAATCCCTTTCAGATTGAATTAAACTTTCACTACCCGCACAAATATCGTATGCAGCTTTAAGTCGTTTAACTAAACCCATGAACCTTGTCTCAACCTCTTTTGTTTTTTGTGCAAACTCGGCTGCTAAATTAAGCGTGTTTAGCTGTTCAATTGTGGAGCCTTTAAAATACTTTATTGAGTCAAAAGTGTGAAACAAATTTGCTAGTAAATCTAAGTGGTTTTTAACTATAATAAGCGACTCTGCAATATCTTCAAAATTATCTTTATCCCCTTTATTGTAATGAGCTAAGGCCAAATTCATTTGCTTCTTTATGCCAATATAGTCAACAACTAAGCCTTTATTTTTTCCTTCAAACTTCCTATTTACCCTTGAAATAGTCTGTATTAGATTATGTTGTTTAATTGGCTTATCAATATAAATAGTATCAAGAAATGGAACATCAAACCCTGTCAGCCACATATCAACTACTATCGCAATTTTAAAGTTTGACTTTTCGTTTTTAAACTCAGTATCCAAAGTTTTTTTATAATCTGACGTACCAATTAAATCAAAAAGCTCTTTAGGATCATCTTTCCCTCTTGTCATAATCATTTTGATTCTTTCTAAAGGCTTTATTTTGAGCTTGTCTTCTTCAGCAATAATTTCGCCATCAGCAGAAATTCTTTTTTCATTCCATTCTGGTCTTAGTGTTATTATATTTTTGAATAATTCATAAGCAATTTCTCTACTGCTACACACAAACATTGCTTTGCCTTTAATAGTAGCTCCTTCGGAAATCCTATTTTCATAATGAGTAACAAAATCTAGAGCTAAATCTTTAAGTCGTTTAGGATCTCCTAAGATGGCGTTCATTTTGGTAGTCTCTTCTTTACTTTGTTCTATTTGATACTCATTTGCACCTGCATCAGCTGCTTCTTCATAATACTTTTCTATATTATCTAGTTCACTATTATTCAATGCAATTTTAGCAGCTCTACCTTCATAAACAATTCTAACCGTTATTTCATCTTTAACAGATTCTGTCATAGTATAAGCGTCAACCACTTTACCAAATACATCTAATGTAGCATCTATTGGTGTACCCGTGAAGCCAACATATGTTGCATTAGGTAATGAGTCATGGAGATATTTTGCAAATCCGAAACTTTTAGTAACGCCTGAATCAGTTACTTTTATTTTTTGGTCAAGATTTACCTGGCTTCTATGTGCTTCATCTGAAATACAAATAATATTACTTCTTTCGCTTAGTAATTGTGTATCTTCCGTGAATTTATGTATTGTAGTTAAGAACACACCTCCGCTTTGCCTGCCTTGTATCAACTCACGAAGATTTGCTCTACTATCTACACTAACTACCGTATTATCTCCTATAAATTTTTTCGCATTGGTGAACTGCCCAGAAAGTTGGTCATCCAAATCAGTTCGGTCTGTTATCATTACTATAGTAGGACTTTCAAAATATTCACTTTTCATTAGTAATCTAGTCAAATACAACATTGTAAAACTCTTTCCACAACCAGTTGCTCCAAAATAAGTGCCACCTTTTCCATCACCGTTTGGCTTTTGAGCTAATTTGATATTTTCATATAAACGATTAGCTGCATAATATTGTGGATAACGACACACAATCTTTTCATTCTTTTTGGATGTGTCGGGGATATAAATAAAGTTGCGAATAATGTCTCGTAAACGGTTTTTATTTAACATACCCTGAACTAATGTGAACATACTATCTATACCATCAACGTCTTTTGCTAAACCTTCTACCCTCCGCCAAGCATAATAAAAATCATAAGGTGCAAAAAAAGAACCTGCCTTATTGTTTACACCATCACTTATAACACAAAATGCATTGTATTTGAATAATTCTGGAATATCTCTTTTATATCTAACCGTTAGTTGTGTAAAGGCATCGTGTATTGCAGCTTCTTCTCTTATAGCACTTTTAAATTCGAATACCACCAATGGAAGTCCATTTATATATATAATTCCATCTGGAATACGTTTTTCATTACCAACAATTTCTAGCTGGTTTACAAATTTGTAAATATTGCTATCTGCTGGATATTGCTCCTTATCCTCTGCTAATAAAATATCTAAGTCTGGGCTTGCTAATTGTGATTCTAATCCATTATAATCAATTAACTCAATGTGAATATCTTTTTGATTGCGGTCCTCTCTTTTGAGGATAAAACCATCGCTTAGCCAACGTAAAATAGTTTTGTTACTTTCGTATAAATCACTAGATGGAAGGCTTCTTAATTGATGTACGATTAACCTTGCTTCAATCTGGGTAAGTTGTTGACTGGCGTATCTTGTTAGTAGATAATTCAATAAATCTGATTCTATAATCACATCGTCAATTGCACGTATAATTGTATTGCCAAGATGATGAGGAAAACCTTCTACTTCTAAAAGTTCAGTAAATGCTTTTTCTAATTTTTCTTCTGTAAATTTCATTAGCTTAGTTTTCAATAGTAGCGAGTTTAGAAAGTAATAACTCTTTCAGTTCCGTCAGATTTTGGTTTTCTTTTATTTTTCTAAGAATTATTTCGATTATTGGTTTCCCAATCTTATT
>CAMCBE010000269.1 GCA_945872805.1 Chitinophaga pinensis
GTTTGCCGCTTCACCAATAATCTTGGCTTTGATTTTATTGGCATTAGATGAGTTGATTACATTCTCTAGTGCAGCAGGAATTAATATATCACATGATGCTTCTAGTGCATCTGTATTTTTTTCAAAATTTTGCGCACCAGGGAAGTTCAAGATGGAACCCGTTTGTTTTCGATGGGCAACAACTGCTTCAACATCCAATCCTTTTTCATTGTAAATAGATCCTTCGTATTCTGCAAGTCCAACAATAATTGCGCCACCTTCTTGAAAAAATTTAGCCGTATGGTAACCTACATTCCCGAGCCCTTGCACAATTACTTTTTTAGTGTTGACGCCTAGGGGTAGGCCTATTTTTTGCATCACACTTTCATTATTGCATACTTCTCGTACGCCAAAAAAAACGCCTAGTCCTGTTGCTTCTTTTCTTCCCTTTACACCGCCTTGGGTGACCGGTTTCCCGGTAACACAGCCTAGCGCATCAACCTCACCCGGGTGCATTGCCAAATAGGTGTCTAGAATCCAAGACATTTCTCTTTCTCCCGTTCCATAATCTGGGGCCGGAACGTCTTCACCTGGACCAATAAATTTTTTTTTGATTAGCTCGCTCGTGTATCGCCTAGTGATTCGTTCTAAGTCGTACTCACTGTATTTTTTTGGATTGATGGATATACCACCTTTGGCACCACCAAATGGAACATTTACGATTGCACATTTATAGGTCATGAGTGCTGCAAGAGCCATCACTTCATCGAGATTAACCATCTCACTGAATCGTATTCCTCCCTTACAAGGCTGTTTATGGTGAGAGTGTTGAACGCGGTAGGCTTTTATTACTTCTACTTGGTCTCCAATCTTAACCGGAAAGTGTATTCTTAAAACGCTATTGCATTGTTTTATCTGTTCTAAAATACCTTTATCGAAATTGGTGTATTTCGCTGCTTTATCAAATGATTTGCAAACAGCATCAAAAAAACTATATTCGGTATTCATGGGAGGTGGTGTTGGGTTAGGTGTGTTATAGTTTGCGCTTATTCTTGTTTACTATCTTTTTCTAATCTGGAAACTTTTTTATCAATCCTGATTACATAAGCAATTAAGCCAAGTAAAATCGTTAATAGAACCGCAACCACCACATATATTTTTCCATTGCTTCTCATCCCATCAGCCATAGTAGTAGATGTTTGAACTGTTTGTTGTGCTTTGCTTGTGAGTATTCCCATTGATAAAAGGAAGGAGAGTATTTTACTTTTCATTCGTAAGTATTTTTTTTTCTTGAATCAATTCTATTCTAATTTTTAACGTAGTTATCCATGCGCCTAATAAAGTCCAACCCAACACTGCAGGGTAAAATACCATTCTCATTCTGGAGTCAATGTCATTAAAGTTTAATGCTGGATTCCCCTCTTGTCCTGGATGAAGGCTTGGTAAAAGCCTAGGTATGATCCAAATTGATGGAAAGAGCATAGTGTATGCGAAGACATTGTAAACTGCGCTTACTCTTGCACGTTGATCCATGTCCTTTATAGAACTTCTTAAAATAAAATAAGCACCATAGATAAGCAAGGCCATTGCTGCTCCAATTAATTTGGGTTCTCTCATGATGGATCCAAATGATGCGTAGGCTGGGTTGTTAGGATCAGCCCAGGTAAAGCTAGCCCAAATCGCACCAGTTGAATATCCAAGTAATCCCATATAGGTTCCTACCGCAGCATAGGATTTGGCCTTGATGTCATGACGTAAATCGGATTTGTTGAGGTATTTAATACTATAAATGATAGATATGGTAAAGAGTATCATCATGGCAAACCACATGCAAACGTGGAAATATAGATTTCGAATTGTTTCGCCCAATTGCGATAGCGCAGGAACAGGCAAAAGCATACCGCCTGCAACGGCATAGCAGAGTAATAAAATTGACGAGATTTTCCACCAGGCAAGCCTCATAATTCTTTCGTTTTTAAATTATCGTGTTGATGAAAATATAGTATTGCTCTTGAGATAGATGAGCCTTTGATTACAAAATTAGGCCCTTCTCTTAATCTTTCCATAAAAAGGGGTATAAAATAACAGCCAATAAAATAACCGATAGATCTAAGGCTAGTAATAAAAGAATGACTTGTAACGGCGCGCCATCTCTAAAAATTTCTGAAAAGGCAGTTTTTGATAATCGAACCAATAACATTAATTGAGGGATAATAATTGGGAATCCAAGGATTGCCATTAAGGAGGCTTGTTGCATCGCTTTAGAGGCTATAGCCGCTAACATGGTAAATACGAGGCTTAATCCTATAGAACCGAGAAGGCTAATTCCTACAAAAGCGAAGAATGAGGTTGTAGGGTCTCCTAAAAAAGCGGTATATAAAATCAAGTTGAGAATATTCATGATGCCCATCAACAAAACATTGTACACGATTTTTGAAAGTATAAAAGCTGATGGGGTAGTGATAGAAAAATGATAGAGCATTCTACCTTTTGCTTCTTGTAAAAAGCTTTTTGCAACGGCATTTATGCAAATAAAAAGTTGTGTTATCCAAAACAAGGCATTCCATGTTTCAGCCTCTGCATCTCCTAGTGTTAGATATAATACAAAAATAGTTGAAGCTATGTAGAGCATCATGCCATAAAGCGCATGCTTTTGTCTTAATTCAAGAAGAATTTCCTTTTTGAGTAATGCAGAGAATTGCTTGTATGCGTGCAAAATAATTGTTGATTTTAAAGTTGAAAACAGTTTCTGCAACGTGCTTCGTAATGTTGTTTTTCTCCTAACATTAATTGTTCATCTTGATTGGTGATTCGATATGAATATCCAGCTAAGCCTCCGCATTTTATGCATACCGCATGTAATTTTGTGATAAAATTTGCAGTAGCTAATAATCCCGGCATAGGTCCATAGGGTTTGCCAAGATAATCCATATCCAGTCCTGCTATGATAACGCGCTTCCCCATTTTAGCCAATTGGGCCGACACCTCAATCAGTTGGTCGTCAAAAAATTGTGCCTCATCTATGCCGATTACTTCAGCTGTTTCTATTTTTGAGAGGATTTCAATGGCTGACTCAACGGGTATCGCATTTGTTTTTTTTGCGTCGTGCGAAACTAACTGGTGTTCATGGTATCGAGTGTCTACGGCAGGTTTAAAAATAGCTACCTGCATATTGGCGATTTTCGACCTGTTCAATCTTCTGATCAATTCTTCCGTTTTCCCTGAAAACATAGAGCCGCAAATGACTTCAATCCAGCCACTATGTTGATTTTGGAATCCTTGTTCTA
>CAMCBE010000270.1 GCA_945872805.1 Chitinophaga pinensis
GCTTAACGCTGGATGCTGGACGCTTAGCGCTGAACGCTGGAGGCTGTTTACTATTGCCTCTTACCTATTGCCTCCCTATGTGCCTTTGCCCCTTTTTGTATTAACTATTACCTATTAAGAATTAGCAAATTTAACCAATTCTGAGAAATCTCCTCGGTCTGCTAGTTGTAAAGCATTTAAATAGGCTTTACGCTGAAGACTCCCTTCCAATAAACTATGTTGTCCCCATGAAAATTTAGGTAGCCTAAATTGTTGTACCATAATCAAGTCAGCCATTATCCTAGAATGCCTACCGTTGCCATTCGGAAAGCAATGAATAGACACTAATCGATGTTTAAACCGAATCGCAATTTCGTCTGGCAGATAGATTTCTTGCTCAATCCAATATAGCACATCATCAACCAATACTTTTACTTCAATAGGAATATTTATCCAATTGATTCCAATGTTAGTTTCTTTAATCCTGTACTTACCTGCCCATTTCCAAACTATCCCAAACATCTGCTTATGCAGTTGGCGCATAAATAATTCAGAAAATAAATTTCTCATTACTCTCTTAGAGCCCAACCATTTCAGGGCTTCATTGATATTGGTTTGTTCAAATTCATTTAATTGCTCTTGTGAGGAAATAGTCTTTATCCTCAATCCACTAATTTGCCCAGGATCCAAGGGTGTTTGACCATGACCATTCTCCAACACTAATCCCATAAGTCAACAGGCATTTTATGGGCTATATCTTTTGCTAATCTATCCACCTCTACTTTCTGACTACGATTGCTCGTTTCTTGATCTTCCAATTTCATAGCTTGATTGCTCTGACTCATAATTTCATCTGCTTTTAGTTGGGCTTGCATCATAATTGAATGTTGGATTGTACCACCCTTTGGCTTGAAATAATAAACTAACTCCATGTCCAATGCCAGAGCAGCTTTTTTTAGCGTAGCGATGGAAATGGCCTCGGTTTGCTCTCTCTTTTCAAAATGAGTGAGCGCACTTACAGAAACCCCTATGCGCTGTGCTAATTGACGTAGTGACATTCCCAATGCTAACCGGGTAGACTGAATCCAACCAAAAGGCAATTTAGCAGTCTTTTTTCCATCTCCGTATAAGCTAATCATTTCATCCATTTGTTGCTGAACCAGTCTTTTTTGTATCGATGCCATAACCTATAGTTTATAATAATATACACAAAATTAAACCTTTAAGTTTATATTAATTCAATTATTTTCATCCTATAAGTTTAAATAGTAACCTTGATTGCTCACTAATTGAAAACAAATCTAATGATTGAACATACTTTGGAAGTTGAGAAAACACGTTGATTAACATGTATTTTTCTACAGAGAGAATTGATGCGAAATGGGGTTGTTGAATGAAGCAGGTGCCTCAACAAAAAATGCCCCATAAAGGGGCATTATATTCTTGAGGCGGAGAGAGAGGGATTCGAACCCCCGGACCTGTAACAGTCAACGGTTTTCAAGACCGCCGCATTCGACCGCTCTGCCATCTCTCCGCGGTGAAAATACATTCAAATTTTGAACCCTCAAAACAGATTCAATAGAAAATCACATTATTTATAAAGTAAATCCTGAAAGCCTTATGCATTCTGCTTTCTAACGTACTGGGTTAAGATAACAATTAACTGTCCTTCTACCCTGCCCTCTATCTGTGCGGTATTATCAGGCACCAACCGAATATTCTTCACCACCGTGCCCAACTTGGCATTCAAGGTAGATCCTTTAACGTCTAACGACTTAATCAATACCACCCCATCGCCATTCTGTAAAATATGCCCATTGGAATCCCTATGCAACTCCACAGTTGAATCATTCTCATGATCTCCCGTAGCCTTAGCCCAAGCCATCTCCTCATCATTCAAATACAACATGTCGATATTATCCGCCGCCCAACTCTCCTCACGCAAGCGATTCAACATACGCCACACTGTAACTTTTACCGCAGCATGCTCACTCCACATGCTATCCGTTAAGCATGCCCAATGTTTTGCATCCAATTCCTCTTTCTTCTCGATCTGTGGAACACACTTCGTGCATATGTATATACTGCTGTCTTGCGCATTGCCAGAAGAAGCCGCCACCTCATACATAGATAATCCATCAACCGATGAACACAATTCGCATTTGCTCTCACTTCGTCCTACTAAGTATGTCTTCAGGTCCATGGTTATTGTTTGGACGCGAAGGTACGCTTTGTACAAAAGAAAATGCCCCTTAGAAAAGGGGCATTTAAACGTAAAATCTATCTACCTATTGCTTAGTCACTTTGTACGTATAGTACCCAGGGTTAGATAAAATCAACTTAACCTTGTAGGTACCCGCTGAAGCGATAGAAATATCTTTTCCACCATACTCCAGTGAATTGTTCTCATCATTATCTCCGAAATTAATAGGCCAGTCACCGTTGGCTCTAAATTTGAACTTTTCTGCTTTACTCGTAACAATAGTTCCTTCAAACAAATTGTCGCCGCTATTATATACCATCTCAACGTCTGTACTCCAACCATTGAAGCTTCCAATCAATCCCCATGTAGTTTTAAGCAACGTCAATTTCTTCGTAACGGTGTTGGCATTGATCTTATAAAAGCCAGCTCCAGGAAAAACGATGTCGCCACCTGTTGGACTAATATTTCCACTTCCAGCATCGCCATAGTTTGTACCACTCCACGTATTTTCAGAAGTAAGTTTAAACTTGTAGCTACCACCAGAAGGAACGTTTACATATCCCTCATGGTTTCCATCATTCAACGCAGAACCTAGACTTGCTGCTTTTCCTGGATCCCATCCTTGGTAGTCGCCGGGCACAAATAATAAACCAACTTCTTGCATCAACTCTACGGTGAATTTACCCGATTGGAAATTCAAATGAATCGTATACCAACCTGTCTTCGCAGGACCAGGAAAATTATCACTATAATTAAATCCAAATTCTCCACCAGCATTCAATCCAGCAGCATTATTGTCTTGTACAGCATATTTGTTGTCCCAATTGCCGTTCAACGGAAGGCAAAGGTATTGCTGTCCACCCTTCATGTAAAATTCACCCTCGTAGTGAACAGAATCTACACGTGTGAATTCTTGCGAAGGCACAGGCACAGGATTATTCCAACCACCAGCTGTTGCACTACCGACAAGGAAAAGTTTATTCGTTGTTGGAGGAGTAACTTTTGGAGGAATTACATAAGGGGTTACACTTAAGGTGATGACATTAGAATACAAACGCTCATTATTATTTTCATGAGAAG
>CAMCBE010000271.1 GCA_945872805.1 Chitinophaga pinensis
CAGCCCTTGAGGGGAATAATATGAGTGAAAAACGCCAGCACTTCTTGAGGGAATATGATTGGATACGAAAAGGTTTGATGTTTGAACCAAGAGGACACGATATGATGAGTGGCAGCATTCTTTACCCCCCACATGATCCTCAAAATGATGTGGCTGTTCTATTCATTGAAACAAGTGGATGTCTTCCAATGTGTGGGCATGGAACAATCGGTACAATAACAGCAGGTATTGAAAGTGGATTAATAGTCCCAAAGAAAGAGGGATTTGTTAATATGGAAGCTCCTGCCGGCTTGATCAAAATTTCATATTCAGTAGAAAAAGGAAAAGTAAAAAATGTCAGGCTTGTGAATGTGCCTGCTTATTTAGATCAACAAGACCTCAAAGTGAATTGTCCGGATTTAGGGGAGTTAAAAGTAGATGTATCATATGGTGGAAATTTTTATGCAATTGTAGACGTGCAAGAAAATTTTAAAGGCCTTGAACATTATTCAGCTGATCAATTAATAGGATGGGCCAGGCAATTGAGAAAGAACATCAATGCGCTTTATCAATTTGTACATCCAGAAGACCCAACGATTAATTCATGTAGTCATATTTTATGGTGTGGAGCAGTGATTGATACATCTTCTACTGCACGAAATGCCGTTTTTTATGGCGATAAGGCAATCGATCGATCTCCGTGTGGCACCGGAACAAGTGCTCGGATGGCACAATGGTATGCAAAGGGACTCCTGAAAAAGGGGGATGAGTTTATTCATGAAAGTATTATCGGTAGCAAATTTGTTGGCAGAATCGAAGAGGAATCCATCTTCCACGGAAAGCCTTCTATGCGTCCATCCATTGAAGGATGGGCTAAGATTTATGGGCATAATATAATTTCAATTCAACCAGAAGATGATCCATATGCACATGGATTTCAAGTATTATAAAATCGTATACATGAAAATTATTTGTATTGTCTTAGGATCTCTATTGCAACTTTTCGCAAATGCACAGAATAGCAATGTTATGTGGTATAAAAATCCTGCTCGCCATTTTGAGGAAGCCCTGCCAATTGGTAATGGCAGAATTGGGGCGATGATATATGGTGGCATAAATAAAGAGCGTATTTCACTCAACGAGGCAACTCTTTGGTCAGGGCATCCAGTAGACCCCAATATGAATCCTGAAGCAAAAAAATATCTCCCATTAATTAGAGAAGCTTTGTCGCATGAAGATTATCAAGCAGCTGATAGTTTGCTTCATTTTGTACAGGGAAAATTCTCCGATTCCTACGCTCCACTAGGAAACCTCTACCTTGATTTCAATATATCAAGTGTTGCTAGCTATAAACGAAGTTTGAATATAGGTACGGGTATTGCTAGGGTTGATTTAGTTGCAGATCAAACAACCTATACGCGTGAATATTTTGTTTCCTATCCGCAACAGTTGATGTTTATTCGGTTGACATCAAAAGGAAAGAATAAAACTAACCTTGCTCTTAAACTCAAAAGTTTATTACTTCATCGAACACAAGCTGAAACTCTTGTGGACAGGCCGTTCAAGAATAGACTTAAAATGAATGGAATAGCGCCTTCATTGGCTGAGCCAAATTATAGAGGAGACATGGAAAATGCTGTTCAATTTGATCCAGCTCATGCCATGAGATTTATGGCTGATGCTCGCGTGTTAAAAACAGATGGGCAAATCAATATTAGTGATTCAAGCCTTCATGTTTCTGGTGCAACTCAAATTATTTTAGCTGTATCCTTAGCAACAAGTTTTAATGGATTTGATAAAGATCCTGCTCTTGATGGGAAAGATGAAGTGATGATTTGTGAAGAGCCGTTTAATCAAATAAACGCTGATTCTTTTGAAAAATATTTGGCCTTGCATATGGCTGATTTTGGACAATACATGAATCGGGTTTCATTCAATATTGGCTCATCACATAATAGCACTTTGCCTACCGATGAACGGCTGAAGAAATTTACTGTAGGCGAAAAGGACAACTCCTTGATTTCCCTCTATTTTCAATATGGTCGCTACATGATGATCAGTTCATCAAGAACATTGGGGGCTCCAATTAATCTTCAAGGTATATGGAACGAGCAGGTTCGGCCACCTTGGAGTAGTAACTACACCATTAACATCAATACAGAGATGAATTATTGGCCTGTAGAATCTACTAACTTATCAGAGTTTCATAAGCCCATGTTGAACCTGATTAAAAATATTAGTGTAACAGGAGCTGTTACTGCAAAATCATTCTATGGATTAGATGGTTGGGTTGCACATCATAATTCAGATATTTGGGCTATCACAAATCCAGTTGGCGATTTTGGTAATGGTGATCCTGTATGGGCAAATTGGACGATGGGCGGAACCTGGATGAGTACCCATCTCTGGGAACATTTTTTGTTTACTAGAGATCTTGAATTTTTGAAAAACGACGCCTATCCAATTATGAAAAATGCAGCATTATTTTGTTTGCAGTTTCTTGTAAAGGATAATAATGGACAACTTATAACATCTCCTTCAACTTCCCCTGAAAATGGATTTATTACCAATACAGGGTCTCGTGGAAATATTTTTTATGGAGGTACTGCTGATTTGTCAATGATTCGAGAGTTATTTTCTGACGTACTTGAAGCGCAGAAAATCCTAAAACAGGATGAAGACTTTGCCGTAAAGATTGAATCAGCATTAGCAAATCTGCATCCATATTCTATAGGGAAAAAGGGAAACCTTCAAGAATGGTATTATGATTGGAAAGATCAAGATCCAAACCACAGGCACGTGTCTCATCTGTTTGGATTGTATCCAGGTTCATCCATTACAATGAATAAAAATCCTGCACTTGCTAAGGCAGTAAAAAAATCATTAGAATTGAGAACGAATAATGGAACGGGTTGGTCCATTGCCTGGAAGATTAATTTATGGGCAAGACTTCAAAATGGTCGAATGGCATTCGATGCCATTCGAAAAATCCTGTCATATTATCCTGCCGACAAATCTGAAATCGTCATGCATGGAGGAGGAACATACCCTAATTTATTTGACGCGCATCCGCCGTTTCAAATTGACGGCAATTTTGGAGCAACATCGGGCATTGCAGAAATGTTGATGCAGAGTCATGATGGAGAAATTCTCTTATTGCCAGCACTTCCTGCTGAATGGTCAACCGGAAGTGTAACAGGATTAAAAGCCCGGGGTAATTTTACTGTTGATATATCGTGGGAGAATGGTAAACTTAAAAAAGCGGTGATCACACCTCTAGG
>CAMCBE010000272.1 GCA_945872805.1 Chitinophaga pinensis
AATAAAAAAAATAAAAAACTAGGTGAATCGTATTTGAATGAACTAGAAAGGTTGAGAGCAACATTAATTCCGACCAAACAATCTTCTATATTCGCTGATGAAAAAAGATTAAGGGAAGAAATCACCGAAGTATATATGGCTCTTTGTTCTGGCGATGCAGGTCCAAGTAATTTACAATTGGAGAGTATCGAGAACCTGAAACAGAAAGTAGAAGACGCTTCAAAAAGATTCAATCAAATAAACACATTGCATGAGCAAAAAATAAAACAAGCTCTTGGGAAGGAAAAAATCAGTTGAAACAAATTAAGTACCATAAATAAAGGGCTCAATTGAGCCCTTTATTTATTCCTCTTCTTCTCCGGTATATATTCTTTTTAATTTCAACGTTTTAACAGGAGCTACCACCAACGGAAACTTCTCCAACGTTACATTGCTGGCATCTAACCCAAAGCCTTTTTCCTCTGAAAGGGAAACCTGTTTCAGCCAGAAATATAACTTCATTACAACCTTTTCCCAGAATGGGAGTTCGTTGTCTTGACTTAAGAATTTTTCCATCACAACAAATTCAAAGTCACCAGCAATATTATTTCGTTGAAGGCTATCGTAACGCGAAACGATATTAACTTCCTTGTTAGACACCATGTCTTCTACTACCTTTCTAAACATTAAATTGACTTTAGGTTCTACCCTAAACCCTAAACGAAAATCAATTCTAATCACTTCATTAGGAATAATGGTTTGCACTTCATATTCACATGTATATGGATCATCCAATGTGTCAACATGCACAAACCAATATATATCGGCCCTTTTAGGCTTCTTATTCAGGATGGAGTGAATTATTTTATATTCAATTTCCTTAGGATTATTAGCACTACTCAGATAGACTAAATGTGTAGCATATTTATTGATGGATGAATCATTGCTTAACTCCTGCAATACAGGAAGATAATTTTCTAACCTAGAAAATTCTACATACCTATTTTTAATTTTTCTAGATTTAAACCAAACGTACATGACGAGGAATAGAAGACCTCCAACAATCAGTGTTACAAATCCACCATGTGGAAACTTATCAAGGTTTGCAAAGAGAAAACTGAATTCAATGCTGAAATAAACAATCAAGTACAGATAAATCCATATTGAACTCACTCGATGGAGTACAAGGTAATTGGCAAAAAGAATTGACGTGGCAATCATGCACAACGTGATGGCAAGGCCATACGCCGCTTCCATATTAGCTGAACTTTTGAAATACAAGACTATTCCACAACATCCCAGAAAAAGAAGTGCATTAATAGCGGGAATAAATAACTGCCCTCTTTCTTCAGATGGATAATTAATTTTAAAGCGAGGCCATAAGTTTAACCGCATGGCTTCACTAATCAATGTAAATGATCCGCTTATCAAGGCTTGGCTCGCAATAATTGCCGCACCAGTTGCAATGATGATACCGATAAGCAAAAACGAATCGGGCATTACTGCGAAAAAAGGATTTTGAAGTGGTAATGCCGTGGGATTGGCCTCAAGAAATCCAGCTTCCTTCATTAAAGTCGTATTAGCATATAGTTTGCCCTGCTGTCCAAGCAAATATGCTCCTTGTCCGAGGTAATTCAAAATCAAGCAGAGCTTCACCCCAATCCATGAAAAACGAATATTATTCTTCCCGCAATGCCCTAGATCTGAATATAATGCTTCAGCCCCGGTCGTACAAAGAAAAACAGCCCCTAATATCCAAAATCCTTTGGGGTAATTGACTAATAAATTCACTGCGTAGTGTGGGCTAAACGCTTTCAATATATTCCAGTCTAATGAAATATCCATTACTCCCAGACCAGCCAACATGAGGAACCATATAAACATGATTGGCCCGAACATTTTTCCAATCGTGGCAGTTCCAAATTGCTGCATGAAGAATAGAAATGCCAATATACCCAAAACGATATATACAATTTCCATTTCCTTAATGCCAGCAAACCTTGGCAATTGCTTTAAACCCTCAACAGCGGATGTTACAGAGATGGGAGGTGTAATCATACCATCCGCCAACAAGGCAGCTCCTCCAATCATTGCCGGAGCAACCAACCACTTTTTTCTGCGCCTAACCAGGGTATAAAGCGAAAAGATTCCACCTTCACCATGGTTATCGGCCCTTAGTGTAAGAATCACGTATTTCATCGTAGTCTGTAGGGTAAGTGTCCATATTATACATGAAATTCCCCCCAAGATTAAATCTTCCGTAATTACTCTTCCGTTTATTATGGCGCTAAAAACGTAAAGTGGAGAGGTTCCTATGTCTCCGTAAATTATACCTAAGGCGATTAGTAACCCGGCGCCGGTTACCTTGTTTAAATTTTTACTCACTTCAGCAGAAATTAATTGCCATAAGATGGCGTAGCAAAGCTATATGAAAAATTGCTTGTTTTCCAAATGGACTCAAAAATTAAAATTTATATAAAAAAAGTGCTTGTTTAAGAGAAAAGAGGCTCGATAAAAGTTTGTTTGATTGTGTTCGCGTAATTTTAAGGAACAATACGATAAATATGAAAAATACAGTATTCATCTTCTTTTTGATGCTTTTGGCAGGGATTCTACAGGCACAAAATATCAATTACTCCATACCAGACAGAGATGATACCAAAGACATGAATTTTGAAATCATTGGCAAAGTCTCTGGAAATTATAGCATTTATAAAAATAACAGAAATAGTCACGATATCTGTATTTACGACACCGAGATGGAGTTGAAAAATAGAATTAGGATGGAATTTCTACCCGAAAGAATCAGCAATGTAGATTTCGTAGCATATGGAGATTTTTACTATATGATATATCAATATCAAAAAAAGAATATCCTTCACTGTGAAATGATCAAACTAAATGGGGAAGGAAAATTAATGACAGAGGCTGTTGAACTAGACACTACTCAAATTTCAGGATCAAGTGAAAATAAAATTTATAGCGTTATCAATAGTGATGATAAAAAAAAGATCCTAGTATTTAAGGTGAAACGCCAACATGAAAAAGGATATCAAATAACTTCCCTATTGTACGACAATCAAATGAGCTTGATTAAAAGAAGTGTTTTTACACTTCAAGTAAACAATAAAGATGGGCTCTTTACCGATTTCTTATTAGACAACGATGGTGATTTTGTGGTTGGATTATGCAGTAGATCAGGAAACAGAGAATACATCAATAAATTTGAATTATTATTTAAAAAAG
>CAMCBE010000273.1 GCA_945872805.1 Chitinophaga pinensis
AACAGGTGCATTGTTTTTTAGTTCTACTTTTTTAATTACAGAACGAATACTTTCTCCTTTTTTGAAGTAATCTGCTGGAATCTGTTCTGATTTTGGTAGAATCAACTCATTTCCATCTTCATCAATCAACAAAACTTCTTTCTTCCAAACCTGGTACACTTCAGCACTGATGATATCTCCAACACGGTCACCATATTTTTTTACAAGTGCATTCTTCTTCAAATCTCCAATTCGGCTAGCAAGGGTTTGCTTTGCAGCCAGGATAGCCCTACGGCCAAAATCCTGAATCTCCACTTCTTCATACAATTCTTCACCAACTTCAAAATCGGGCTCGATTTTAACTGCATCACTATATGCAATTTCGATAAGCGGATTTTCAACAGCGCCATCTTCTACAATCATCCTGCGACGGACAATCTCAAGATCTCCTTTTTCGGTATTAACGATAACGTCAAAACTTTCGTCTGAGCCATATTTTTTTCTCAGAAGGGTTTTAAACACATCTTCTAACACCTTCATCAGCGTAGGACGATCGATATTTTCTGCATCTTTAAAGTCCTGAAACGATTCAATTAAGTTAATACTTGCCATATAACATACATTTAATGTTTTTTTCTACTATTTGTTTAAAATACTATGTTGACCTTTGATTCTTTAATTTGATCGAAAAGAAAAGCGTGTTTAACCACTTCTTTTTTCTTTCCCTTACCCAACTCTTCTTCTAGCTCAATTCCCACATTATCTGCGGCAATCAATTTGCCCTCTACCTTTTTCCCATCAGCAAGTTCTACCATCAGTGACCTGCCAATGTTTTTGATATACTGTCTATTTAGCTTAAGTGGTTCATCCAACCCTGGCGAAGACACTTCCAATGAGAACTCTCCATCAGGATAAAGTGTTGTTTCGACAATCTGCTTATATAAGGCTTTATTGATCCTGACACACTTTTCAATGGTAATACCGGAATCGCCATCGATAAATAGGCTGATGTTGTTTACTGGCTTTATGGCTACGCTAACTAGAAAATATACAGGCTCATCCTGAAGCAACTGCCCTACCAATTTTATAATTTCTGCTGTTTTTTCCTCTATTGCCATAGTCTATGAAATAAAGAAGGGAACGCCTCCGTTCCCTTCACCTTATTCTATTTCAATCACAAATATAGACAGTTTGCCTGAAAAAACAAAATTAGCACTTCGTGCGCTGAGCGCTGGACGCTGGGCGCTTCGCGCGCTTAACGCTGGACGCTTGGGTTGGGAGTTCGGGGTTGGGGGTTGAACGCTTGGCGCTTCGCGCGCTTAACGCTTAACGCTTAACGCTGAGCGCTCGGGTTGGGAGTTGGGGGTTGAGCGGTCAGCGTAAAGCGAAAAAGGCACTGAGGAAGCAAGAGGCAATAGGCAAGAGGCAATACTATAGCGCCAAGCGTTAAGCGCGCGAAGCGCAAAGCGTTAAGCGTTAAGCGTTAAGCGCGAAGCGCAAAGCGTTCAACTCCCAACCCATATCCATTTATTTAAATTAATTAACTTTGTTCCATGATACGCTATATATTCCTAGGCTTGATGATTTACTTTGCCTATCGTTTTATTTTTGAGTTGGTCATACCCGTATACAAAACAACAAGACAAGTAAAAAAACAGTTTGATTCGGTAAGACAGAATGCCAATCAAGATTTTGATCAACAATCAACACATCAAACACATAAGCCGCAACCCAAAAAAGACATCAAAGGCGATTACATAGAATTTGAAGAAATTTAATTCATCAAATGATTTTTAAAAAAATTAATGCCTTTTTTAACCCAGCATATTTTCAAGGCTGGGGTAAACAAAAAAACTATTTTGAGGGCTGGTACTTCAAAGTAGTTAATGCCGATGGCTCAAAAGCATTCGCATTCATTCCAGGAATTGCAATGGACAAAGAAGGAAATAAACAATCCTTTGTTCAAGTACTCAATGGAAGGAAAAAAACTGCACTCTACCACAAATTTCCAGCAGGCGACTTCAAGCCTTCCCCCTCAAAATTTTATGTAGAAGTAAATACAAACAGTTTTTCTTCATCCTCTATTTCATTAAGCCTTCCAGGAGCCATCGGCACACTGACATTTACCGGAAATCGTCCATGGCCTAATTCATTTTTTTCTCCAGGAATAATGGGACCATTTTCATTCGTTCCGTTTATGGAGTGTTATCATGGCATTGTAAGCATGGATCACAGCATATCAGGAAAGCTCGTTATAGATGATGAAGAAATCGATTTTGAAAACGGTCGTGGCTACATTGAAAAGGACTGGGGAAGATCTTTCCCATCTGCCTATATATGGCTTCAATCTAACCATTTTAGTATACCTGGGATTTCCTTGAAAACATCCATTGCAAAAATACCCTGGCTAGGGAGTTCTTTTGTAGGCTTTATTGCAGGCCTTTACATACACGACAAATTAATTCAGTTTACTACTTATAATAGAACAAGACTTAAAAAATCATTTGCAAACGACAAAGAGGTTGACATTATACTCGAAAACAATAAATACCGTCTTGAAATAAAAGCCAAACGGGATCAAGCTACGTCCCTTGCTGCTCCAATACTTGGACTGATGGATGGGCGAATAGAAGAAAGCATGTCATCAGAAGTGGAGGTCAAATTATTTGATAAAAAGAATAGGTCATTGATATTTCATGACACTGGCAAGCACACTGCATTAGAAGTGGCTGGACAAATTGATCAAATCATTATGGGGTAGCACACTTCTTATCTTCAATCTACTGAACTCAAAAGAACTTAGTAATTGGAAGTAATAAAAAAAGGCCATTCTGTATAGAATGGCCTTTTTTATGTATAGGAAGGAGAATGTTATTTATCCCACCAAAGTGCAGTACTTGATTTGTCAGGACCGCCTAGCTTGGAAACACCACCATCGTAACCACCTTTGTTTACAACTTCTTCACTAGGAGGGAAGATTAAACGTTTAACTGATCCAGCAGCAGTAGATGCATCTGGGTTTTCATTGTTAATCCTATCGTACAACTTAGGATATCCAGTTCTGCGGAATTCAGCCCAAGCTTCAGTACTCATGGTTGGACACAAAGCGATCCATTTTTGAGTACCAATTTGCTCACGTTGCTTTTCTTCGGTTGCAGCCCATGATACAGTAATATCCGATAATGGTGGACCCGCATATTCAGCTGGTCCCTCAAATGGAGCAGGAGTATTATT
>CAMCBE010000274.1 GCA_945872805.1 Chitinophaga pinensis
CAGGTTAAACTTACTCAATGAATACAAATCGTTTTTATCCAATAAATATGAATTATCTGCAGAATTATAATGATAAGAAGGAGGATTATTATCTCTTCGCATATCCCGAATAATATCGTTTGTGCTGGCATAGGCAATGCGTCCCTCAAAAGAAAGCCCTTGTGTGATGGCGTCAAGTTTTTGAGTTACCCCAAATAATACATTGTAGTCAGTTCTATTCGTCCTGAAATAACCAAGTGTAGCCAAGCGAGCATTGATGGTTGCCTCGTTGTCTAGATTAGGTCCATATGCATATGCATAACTACCATTTGGATTCAGCACAGGAGCGGCATAAGGAGTTATACTTTTGAAATCATAAATTTCTTGCATAATACCGCCGGAACCTTTTCCAAAATATGGATGGAGTGCAGGTTCATTTACTTGACCGAATCGACCCGTTACGTCTAATCTCAACTTCAGTGTTTTTGTAGCCTGAATATCGAGGTTATTCCTAAAATTAAACCTACGGTAAAAATAATTGTTATTCATATCTCCATTTCGTGGATCTACGAAGTTTTTAAGGTTACCATTCTGTATGAATGCACCGCCAGATAAAAAGTACTTCACGCTTTCCGTTCCACCAGAAATATCAACATTCGTATTAGACTGTGAAGAATTTGATTTTAAGATTTCATTATACCAATTTACATCAGGGTGTGTATATGGATCTTGATTGGATTGAAATAAACTAAGATCTTCTTGGTTAAACTGAGGCTGTAGACCATCATTTTGTAATGCTTCATTAACCAGGCTTGCCGTTTGATATGCATTGAGAAATTTTGGAACAGTCGTTGGAGATTGAATACCATTTTCTATACGTACGTTAACCATAGGTGCACCTGAATTACCTCTTCGCGTTCTGACTATAAGTACACCATTTGCACCTTTTATACCATAAATGGCGGTGGTGGATGCATCTTTTAGAATTGATATATTTTCAATCTCATTTACATTTATCTGAGATAGCTGCTCATAGGTATACTCAATATCATCTACAATAATCAAGGGTTTATTGCCTGATGTATTCAATGAACTCACGCCACGAATAAAAAAGTCTGATGCATCTCTACCAGGTTGGCCACCTCGCTGCACAGAAAAGAAACCGGGTAGTTTACCTTGAAGTGTATTTTGAACATTTGAGGTTGGAATATTTCTTACTACTGAAGCATTTAGTGAACTCACCGATCCGGTATTGGTAATTCTTTTTTTAGTACCAAAACCTACTACCAAAACTTGATTAAGATCCTGATCCCTTGGAGCTAACGTAATTTCAAGGTCTTTACTGACTGCGCTCACCTTCACTTCTTGCGTTGAATATCCAACACGACTAACCACTAGTGTTTTAGAAGTCCCTTTCAACGTTATTGAAAACATACCTGCATTATCTGAGATTACCCCATTTGATGGCATCCCTTTTTCAATAACATTTACACCAGGCAATACATTATTTGCATCTTTAATTACTCCGGAAATTTTATTCTGCGCCATAATCCCATTGAAGGTAAATAGCAAAAGAAAGGAGAGTAAGTAATATGTTCTTTTCATAAAAATGATTTCAATTGTAATTTTAGTTCGTTTACCACCCCGGGTTTTGTTGCATATTCTTATTCGCTACCATTTCGTTATATGGAATAGGATAGAAATACATTTTGCTTTCATCAAAATTGGTGGTCAATACCGTTGTTGGGAAGTAATTTAAATCACCAAGACTAGAGCGTATAATTTGTATGCCATGCAATGGTTTATTGTATACTTCACCGGCAATTTTCCAACGCTTAACATCCCAGAATCTATGCTCTTCAAAAGCTAGTTCTTTTCTACGTTCAGCTCTAATGACCTCACGCATTTCATCTTTTGTACTATTTGATGCAATTGAATTCGAATCCAACCCTGCTCTTAATCTAATCAACTCAAGTGCATCATATACCGGAATGCTAGGCCCATTAACTTCATTTTCAGCCTCAGCATAGTTCAATAGAACTTCTCCTAGTCTGAAGTAAATATTATCATGATATTGTTTAGAATAGGAAGCTTGACTTTCAAAATTTCCCAAAAACTTACGCATATAATAGCCCGTCTTGGTTTGTGTTATTGATCCACCCGGTCTACTCACTCCACCATCAAATGTTTCCAAATAACCATTTAACCATTTAGCTCCATTATAAAGAATAGTAGCCCCAAAGCGCAAATCCCTCCCCACATATGGAAAATTAGGATCATAGCCAGAAGTAGGGTCTGTAATAGATTTACCATTTAGCATGGTGTATGCATCAACAAGTTCCTGCGTAGGGCTGGTATTACCTCCACCTTGTGCAGTAGAGAATCCTGGAGGACCATTGTTCGTCTCCACATTAGTTGAGGTCTCATTCAATCGTGCAAAAATCACCTCGTTGCTTCGCTGACTAATAAAAATACTAGGAAAATTATCCTCAAGTGTATAGGCATTCAAATCTAATACCTCTCGAGCAGCATCAGCAGCAAGCTTCCAGCGATTCACGTCATACCCTGAGTATGCTACTAATTCATTTCCATTACCACCACCATTGTATAATGGACTAGCCGCGTATAGTAGAACTCGGGCTTTCAAGGCCAAAGCACCTGCTTTTGACCAACGACCAAGATTATTATCGTCAACTGGATCAGCCCTTAGACTATCTTTGGCCCGATCACATTCAGAAACAATGTATGAGATACATTCAGCAAACGTATTTCGCGGTATATCCATATTATCCGAAAGTGTTTTAACTGAATCGCCAATCAATGGAACACCTCCGAAACGTTTAACTAATTCCCAATAATAATATGCTCTTAATACACGAGCCTCTCCAAACCAAGCCCTCTTCTCCGCTATATTTTTGTAGGGAACAATGCCAAAATTGTTTAAAAATATCGTAGCCATTCTGACACCGGCATAACTTGATGCCCAAGTATTATCTGGATTTGAAAAAACGGTTATACCTCCAGTAGCCATAATCTCTACAGGGCTCAATGAATTTTGAGAAGAAACAGCATCATCAGATGCGGCATCAAGTAGGTCAGTTCCAATTCGATTATAGGTGAATGGAAGTTTTGCATAAATAGTTCTCAAGTACTGATTTGCAAAGGTCGCATTAGAATCACTTGCATCCCAAATATA
>CAMCBE010000275.1 GCA_945872805.1 Chitinophaga pinensis
AACAAGTAGTTTAATCTAACTGATAGTGCAAATTAATTCAGTATGCCCTTTAAACGAGTACCAATCAACTCAATAGACTCCATAAGTTTATCATGAGGTAATTCAGCCGCATCCAATTGAAAGGTCACCCTGGAAATTCCTCCGAGTGAATGAGCATGTCTGATGATTTTTTCTCCAACTTCTTCAGCACTTCCAACCAATAAGGCCCCAGTTGGTCCCGCTTGCGCTTCAAAATGGGCTCTTGTAGTAGGAGGCCATCCTCGTTCTTTGCCAATCTTTGTCATAGCAGCTGCATAACCTGGATAAAAATCTTCTCTAGCCTTCAGACTATCTTTGCCGACATAACCAATGGAGTGAAGACCTACTTCTAATTTTTCTATTGGGTGACCAGCCCTCTTCCAAGCTTGACGATATAGGTCAACTAATGGCCTGAACCGATGCGTTTCTCCCCCTATGATAGCTACCATCAATGGCAAACCTAAAGTTCCAGCGCGTACAAATGACTCAGGTGTTCCCCCCACACCCAACCAAATTGGAATTGAAGTTTGCATCGGCCTTGGATATATTGGCTGATTATTAATAGCTGGCCTGAATTTTCCCTTCCATGTAATAAATTCATTCTCGCGTATTTTCAAAAGCAAGTCAAGTTTCTCAATAAACAACTCATCATAATCTTCCAAACTATAACCAAATAGTGGAAAGGCATCAATAAAAGATCCTCGCCCAACAACCATTTCAGCCCGACCACCTGATATTAAGTCTAACGTAGAAAAACTTTGAAAAACCCTTACTGGATCTGCTGCACTCAATACAGTAACGGCACTACCAAGACGAATATGTGTTGTTCGAGCAGCTGCAGCAGCCAAAATCAATGCAGGCGCAGAATCTAAAAATCCCTTTCGGTGATGTTCTCCAATTCCAAAAAAATCAAGCCCTACCTTATCTGCCAGAACAATCCTATCCAATAATTGAGCAATAGCCTCTTGATCACTAATTGCATTAGTAGCATTTCCACTAAACATGGCTGCAAAACTATCAATACCAACTTCCATAAAACCCATTTATTCAATATGATCAACTAAGTCATTCTAATTGCAACAAACAAATTTACCCAAACCATATGAATCAAAAGATAAAAAATGATAGGTATTACACAATTAACAGTCCATAATAGTAGAAACGTGATATTAGTCACCATTTGTATTGGTTCAAATTGTTAATTTCAAACTATGCATAACGAACTAAAGAAGCATTGGGAAGATGTATACCAAAACAAGAAACCAAATGAGGTCAGCTGGTCTCAGCCAATACCTAAAGCTTCTTTAGACTCCATCGAAAAACTCAACGTACCACTTTCCGCCAAAATCATTGACATAGGTGGGGGAGATAGCTATTTAGCGGAGCATCTTCTAGAGAAGGGTTATACCGACATTACAGTGCTCGATATTTCAGAAAATGCAATTAATAGGGCAAAACAACGATTAGGCACTAAGGCCAATCTTATAAAGTGGATTAACACAGACATCCTCAATTTCAAGCCTACTAGTACCTATGATGTGTGGCACGATAGAGCAACATTTCATTTTCTTACAACAGCAGAATCAATAGAGAAATACCTCCTAATCGTTAAAAAAGCAGTAAAGGGTAAGATTGTAATTGGAACTTTTTCAAGTGCAGGCCCTACATCATGCAGTGGCCTTAAAATAACCCAATATGATGAACCTAATTTAGTAGAAAAATTTAAATCTATTGGCTTTAGAAAAAACAACTGCAAAATCGAAGAACATAAAACTCCGTCAAGTACCTTACAAGAATTTATATTTTGTGCATTTACACATGTCTAATAGTTGATCTGCGAATAAAAATAGATTTCAAAACTAACATCCCTTTTGTCGGTACAATATTTTTTCTGCCCACCTATAGGATACTTATATTTATACTCAAGCTGATTTGAAATAAATATGAAAATTGCAGTAACTGGAGCAAGTGGACATATTGGAAATGTTGTATGTAGACAACTCATAGAACAAGGCTATGATGTCAACGCCTTGTATAATAAGGACCTGCGAAGCTTAGAAAGTCTCAATATAAATCTATTCCAAGGTAGCGTATTCAATACATCCGACCTAGAACGCCTATTAGACGGAGTTGATGTGGTTATTCATTGTGCGGCCATCATTAGTATTGATGGAGACCCAACTGGGATTGTATTTAAAACAAATACAGAAGGGCCAAAAAATATTCTTGACGTATCCATTCAAAAAGGAGTGAAAAAAATAATTCACATCAGCAGTGTTCATGCCGTAACAGAAACACCACACTCTATTCCATATGATGAATCTAGACCATATAAGCAATTAGGCGCTTCTGCCTACGATTATTCAAAAGCACAAGGCGAACAAATACTTTTAAATGGCGCGAAAGACAAAGCGATTGAAGCAATGGTTTTAAGACCAAGCTGCGTAATTGGGCCTTATGATTTTAAACCGTCAAAAATGGGTAGGGCTTTGCTTGATTTTTATTTGGAAAAAGTCCCTCTGATTCCGGAAGGCGGATACGACTTAGTAGATATCAGAGATGTAGCAGCTTCCATTGTAAATGCAATTGAATATGGAAAAGATGGTGAAATCTACTTACTATCAGGGAAGTATTACAATTTAAAAGAGCTGTCACAAACTATCCATAACGTAACAGGAAAAAAAACACCAAATTTAACTGCCCCATATTGGTTAATAAAAGGCATACTTCCTTTTGTGTCATTATATACAAAAATGACAAAATCAGCCCCCTCGTTTACAAAGGAATCAATTGAAGCAATTAGAAATGGCCATCCCAACATGAATCATACAAAAGCGAAAGCTGTGTTGAACCACAACCCTAGACCGCTTGAAGAAACACTACATGATTTTTTCGAGTGGCAAATAGAAAATAAAGTAATTTCAAGCTCATGAATACTCAAACCCTAAATTGGATTTCATACGCATGGATTGGCATTGCATTGATCGTGCATGTTACTATGTTCTACATAAAAGCACCATTCGGAAGACATACTACAGAAAAATGGGGTATCACCATAAATAATAAACTAGGGTGGTTCATCATGGAACTTCCTTCCCTTGGAATAATGATCTATTTCCTAATTACGGGAACACAATCATTCACATCCT
>CAMCBE010000276.1 GCA_945872805.1 Chitinophaga pinensis
GATCGTGGACCGAAATACATCAACACACCCGAAAATGAGTTGTATGTAAAAAGCAAAATTCTCTATGGCTCCTATTTTGCAAGGCATACGATTGATAAAAATGATGAATGCTTTCTAGTTGAAGGATATACAGATGTTACTGCCATGCATCAAGCAGGCATTGAAAATGCAGTAGCCTCTGGAGGAACTTCGCTTACCATAGACCAACTTCGACTCGTAAAAAAGTATACCAACAACCTCACCATTATTTATGATGGTGATGCAGCAGGTATAAAAGCCGCGCTTCGTGGATTGGATTTAGCGATTGAAGAGGGGTTGAATGTTCAGTTGGTATTGATACCTGACAAAGAAGATCCAGATAGCTATGTAAAAAAATTAGGAGCAGATGCCTTCAAAGAATTTGTAAAGAAAAATAAGAAGGACTTTATTCTTTTTCAGTTAGAAGTTTCGTTGAAAGATGCAGGAGATGACAGCACGAAAAAATCAGCGGTGGTAAATCAAATTGCTGAATCCATTTCAAAGCTGAACAAAACAGAAGACTTTACTCGTCAGCAAGATTATATCAATCGATGTTCTGCCTTACTTAAAGTAGACGAACAAGGACTTACGGCCTTGGTGAATAAATTCATTCGCGACAAGGCCAGTAAGGACGACAAAAGACTTTACCGCGAAAAACAAGAAGATGGAGCTGCTGAAACGAAAAAGGATTTGCCTGATGATGGGACAATCGACCTGCTGTTCAAGGACGAACAAAATGAAAAGGGCGTGTTCAGGGCTTTGCTTGAATTTGGATTACTGGTTTGGGATGAGAACAAAACCGTGGCTGAATTTATCTTTGAAGAAATTGAGCAAAATGAATTGGAAGACTTGATAGACAATAAACTGCTCATCAAAATATTCCATCACTATAAAAAATTATATCAAGCAGGAGAAAACCCAACTGAGAAACATTTTTTATACCATACTGATCAAGAGCTCGGACAAATGGCTGTTTCACTGCTAACTGACAAACATGAGATCAGTCCGAATTGGAAAAATTATTACGAAGGTGATTTATTAAGTAGAGCAGATTTATACAAAGAAGAAGTTATTTCTTGCATGACATACCTAAAGCTCAAAAAGGTGAAGCGCCTTATACTTGAAAACCAGCGCGACTTAGAAACAGAGCTTGGTGAAGATGATTTGATCACCCTACTGCAAACTCATAAGCACTTAAAACAGTTGGAGATGGAGTTGATGAAGCATGTTGGGACGGTGATATTCAGGTAATGTAATATTGCCAGAAGTTTAGCATACCCATTTTACTTTCCTACTTAAATTTCTAATGACTAAATACTTGATTTCAGGTATTGGATTGATGGTTGATTACCATAGGGAGATTCTCCTTTGTATACAAATCCAGCCTTTTCGAAAGCATGTATAGAACTGGCATTATTCTTTTTAATATTAGCGATTATAATGAACGCTGGATTTTCTTGAAGAAAACCATCAGAACTGATTTTCAGCATTTCCTTAGAAATTCCGTTTCCCCTATGTACTGCGGCTACTGAAACACTAATTTCTGCTTCTAGACTATCGATTTTCTCCAAACGAACCTGTCCAACATAATTTCCCTGATCATCTTGGAAAACAAATAAAGAATATGCAGTATCTACCAACACATCATTAAACCACTTATCATGTTCTTCTCGGGTAATCAATGTTGAATTAAACGAATTAGCCCTTACCTCTGGATCATTGACCCATTCAAAGTACATATCGCAGTCAGATAATATGGCTTTTCGATAGGTCAACCACAATGACGAAATTTTCTAGAGTGACAAATAAATCTCACTCACCCTGTTTGTACATTGATCTAAAGAATAAAAATACGTGTGCATAGTAAGGTTAGAAATATTCTGCTAATTTACTCAAAGTAAAGAAGTTACCGAATTGCTATACAATTATTTAACATTAAAAACTAAAGGATAGTTGTTATATGGCATGTTGCATTCGAATGATCAAAAGTGAAATATGTATAGTTCGTATTTAGAGCACT
Organism: Chitinophaga pinensis; assembly: GCA_945872805.1. Lineage (GTDB taxonomy): Bacteria > Bacteroidota > Bacteroidia > Chitinophagales > Chitinophagaceae > Pollutibacter. The sequence goes on from CAMCBE010000276.1 coordinate 2,039, forward strand.
CTACTGCGGATCTACATTAATTTGGATATGAACAGACTTCATCTGGGGATCATTTTGCATGATGGCTATTTGCTGTTGGATGTGATTTCTAGCCAAGGTGTTTTTTGACCCATCACGTGGCAGTTTCAGCATGATTTCATAGATATAGCGGTTCTTTACACGGTTCACTACGGGTTCAGCCGGACCAATCAGGTAATCCCCAAAAACAGGAATCAATCGGCTGGCAAAAAATGAAGCCGCTTGCATGGCTCGATTTTTATCTGCATGCCTAAAAAATAGTTGGACTAATCTAGTATAGGGGGGATAATGAAAAATTTGTCTTGAATGAATTTCCTCTTGATAAAATGCTTTATAATCATGCACCATCACTAATGCAATAACGGGATGAGCAGGATTGGTAGTTTGAATAATAACCCTACCCTGTTTCCCTTTCCGACCAGCTCTTCCACTCACTTGTTCCATCAATTGAAAAGCACGTTCATTGACGCGAAAATCGGTAAAGGATAGAATGCCATCGGCATCTAATATGCCTACTAAGGCCACGTGATCGAAATCCAATCCCTTCACTACCATCTGAGTACCCACCAGGATATCCATACGTTGCGCTTCAAAGTTTTTAATCAATTCATCATGGGCTGTTTTCCCTTTAACCGTATCGACATCCATACGTGCGATGGTATGATTCGGAAATAATTTCTCCAATTCTTCTTCTACTTTTTCTGTTCCAAAATTTCGTTCCACCCAATTGGCGCTGCCACAGGCAGTGCAGGAATCCAATACTGGATAAGATGTTCCGCAATAATGACATTGCAATCGATGGTGTAGCTTATGGTATGTTAGCGTAACATCACATTGTTCACAGTGTGGAATAAATCCACAGGTGCCGCAAATTTTATACGGTGTATATCCTCTCCTATTTTGAAATAAAATAACTTGTTTTTTATCTGCCAAGGCATGATCAATCGCTTCTTTCAATAATGGCGTGATCATATGTCGCACCACCTTATTACCCACTACACCACGCGTATCCGCTAGTTCAATAGACGGCATCTCTATCCCACCAAATCGTTCATTCAGTTCAACCAAACCATATTTACCGCTTACGGCTTGCGCATAGGTTTCAA
>CAMCBE010000277.1 GCA_945872805.1 Chitinophaga pinensis
ATCGTTTGCGATATACAAACAGTCTTCCAATCGAATGCCAAATTCTCCAGGAATAGAAATGGTAGGCTCATTACTAAAGCACAAGCCAGGGGCAATTTTTGTCATATTTCCTTTGACGAAATTTGTCCACTCGTGACCTTCGAGCCCAATGCCGTGACCGGTTCGATGAGGTAATCCAGGTAGCTTATATTGTTTACCAAACCCTGCAGACTCGATAACAGATCGTGCTGCATGATCAACAGATTCACAGGTAGCGCCAATTTTGATAGCAGCAAATGCAGCATCTTGTGCAGTCTTCTCAATATTCCAAACATCACGTTGACGTTGAGTAGGTTTGCCCAACACAATGGTTCTACTTATGTCAGAAGCATACCCTTCACAACTCGTTCCACCATCCACCAATATAACATCACCCTCATGTATAGTTTGTGGCACAATACTACCATGGGGTAATGCAGAATATTTACCCACAATAACCATGGCACCGCCACTATAGCCAAGTTTTTCAAAGGCCATCGAAATATTTCCGGCCAGTTCAGATTGAGACATTCCATCTCGAATGGTTTGAAACGCGGCTTGGTAAGCAGCAATGGTAACATCACTGGCCTTTTGCATCAAGGCAATCTCAGCAGCTGACTTATACATCCTGCATCCAGCTGTAACTGGAGTAGCATCTACCACCTCAAATCCAGGTGCAATTTTTCTAACTCCATCGGCAATGAAAAATCGAACACGCTCTTCCATACCAATACGATTATACTTAACCCCTCTATCTTTTATAATCCCAACAATTAAAGCATAAGGACTCTCATGTTCTTCCCAACAACGAACCTCATCACCAAACACAGGATTGATTAACTCACGCGCACGATCTTCCTCAAACTTCGGACATACATAAGCTATTGAACCTTTTGCAGGGATCACTAGACCAAACGTTCGTTCACTTTGACCCCATTGCATGCCGGTAAAATAAAATGATGAAGTTGTGCCTTCAATAAAAATACCATCAATTTTTTCCTTTGACATCAGCTCTTGTGCTTTGGCTATTCGCTGTTTTCTCTCTTCTACAGAAATCGGTATTACACCATCCACCATTGGCTTTAATCGTTCTATTGCAGATGGAATATCTGAATGCTGATTAGAAACTGCAGGATTTGCAAAAAGTCTAGAAGATACAGATAATGCACCTGCACCCATAGCAGCAACACCTAAAAATTTTCTTCTATTATGTGACATGAGCTATTGATTTACGTGTAATTAAAGGTATCGATAAAAATGATACTACTAAGTTTATACAAATTAGAGAGAACCATTGAAGTTTCAGTCTAAACTCCTTAATTTCATCTGAATATCTGAAAGCAAAAAAATATAAAGCAAAGATTTTAATTATGGTAACAATTTTATGGATTTCATTAATACTCTTAGCGATATTATTCAGTATATACCTAACAAAAGATTTTATAGCCCATCAACATCAACTTGAAGAAAGCAACTGGATCAAAGTTGGTTTAATAGGCTTTGCTGTCAACTTTTTTGATGTACTTGGCATTGGTGCCTTTGCACCACAAACTGCATTACTAAAATTTACTAGGCAAACACGAGACAAGTTGATTCCTGGTACGATGAATGTAGCCAATACGATACCCGTATTGCTTCAAGCGATCATATTTATACGCGTTATAGAGGTTGAACCCATGACACTGACAATAATGCTTATCACTGCTGCATTAGGTGCTATAGCTGGGGCAAGAATAATTTCACGGTTTTCAGAAAACACTATTCGACTGATTATGGGATTTGCCCTTCTTATAACGGTAGGATTCATGATTGCACGATTGCTTGGCATTATTCATGGCGAAGGCGATGCCATCGGACTTACAGGTGGTAAACTATTAATTGCAGCCAGCGTAAACTTTATACTAGGAGCAGTTATGACAGCAGGCATTGGACTTTATGCACCCTGCATGGCATTGGTTTTTATGTTAGGGATGTCGCCACAAGTAGCATTCCCCATCATGATGGGATCTTGTGCATTTTTAATGCCTCCTGCTTCATATAAATTTATTCAAACAGGGTTTTATAATAGAAAAGCCGCCATTGGCATGGCCATTCCTGGAAGTATTGCAGTTTTGATTGCTGCATTTATAGTAAAATCCTTGCCCTTAGATACGCTAAGGATCATTGTGATTGTAGTTATTGTATACACCTCATTCATTATGCTTCGGGATGGATTCAAAAAAAAATAAGCGAATAAAAATTCTTATAGCGAGCATTATTGAATTCGATCAGCAGTGAGGATTCTAATTTTTTTATCACATTGTCGGGTATAATACTTTACTCTGGCTCTATATTTTTCTTCATAAGCCAAATTATGTACCTCTTCAGAATCAAGTACAAGATTATACAATTCAATGTATTCCGGATGCTTGGGATATCGAATGAATTTCCACTTGGAAGTTCGAATGCATTGGCTATTAGGAATTCTTGGTTCGTCCATAAGATGCTCAGAAAAATGTTGCCCTCGTCTAGTAAAATGTTTATCAACTAGCGCATCTAGTAAGCTCGTGCCTTGCAATGTTGAAGGAGGTTTAAGCCCTGCTAGTTCTATAATGGTTGATGTAACATCAATATTCAAAACCATATCATCTATAATTAATCCGCCTTTTGCAGTTCTCCTAGGATCATACACTATAAGTGGAACACGAATGGATAGGTCATGCATCAACCATTTATCTGCGGCCCCTCTATCCCCTAAAAAATAGCCGTTATCTCCCATAAAAATGATTACAGTATTATCTGCTATACCAAGCCTACTTAATTGTGCTCGTATCCTTCCAATGGTATAATCAACTTGAGAAATCATTCGATAATACCCTTTCACCATCTCTTGAAATTTATCAGGCGTATCAAATCGCCAATACCACCTTTCCCTACTCATTGTATTTTTTAAAAAATCAGGAAGTGCCTCGTAAAAGGCAGGATTTGCAGTAGTCGGAATTGGCATAACAGTATGCTGATACATTGTATCAAAAGGTGATGCAGAAAAATATTGTGCTCTAGAATCGTCATCGGCATGTGGAGCGCTGAAACTTAAGGATAAACAAAAAGGTTTATCAGATGCTGATTGGTTGATGAACTCTATCGCCT
>CAMCBE010000278.1 GCA_945872805.1 Chitinophaga pinensis
CTTGCAATACCAATACTTCAAATCCATCTTCAACAGCATCTACTGCATATCGACAAATTCTATCAAGTGCTTTTTTAAGTGTACCTGGTTTACCATCAGCTCGAAAATAACATTGTAGTGTTTTGGCTTGAAACGCACCAGTATCAATGCTTCGTATCTTTTCAAGGTCACGGTTTGTTAGCACAGGGTGTTTGAGTGCAACGGTATGACAACTCATTGGATCTTCTGTTAACATGCTACCATTGTTTCCAATGAATGTAGCAAGAGACATAACAAGACGTTCTCTTATAGGATCGATCGGTGGATTTGTTACTTGAGCAAATAGCTGTTTGAAGTAACTGCTTAAGTGTTGTGGCTGATCACTTAGTATTGCCAATGGGATATCACTTCCCATAGAGCCAATTGGTTCCTTGCCATCAATAGCCATAGGGGCAATGATATGTTCTAAATCTTCTGATGAATAGCCAAATGCTTTTTGATATTTGAAAACTTGTTCGTGCTCTAAATGAGTGAACATTACCCTTGGATCAGGCAATTCATTCAATCGTATTTTATATTTGTTGATCCACTCACCATAAGGCTTCTGCCCGCAGATGGTTTGCTTTAATTCATCATCACTAATAATTCTTCCTTCTTCAATATCTACTACGAACATCTTACCCGGCTGCAGCCTTCCTTTTTCAATAATAAGTGAGGGGTCTACTGGAAGTGCACCTGTTTCAGATGCCATGATAACTCGATCATCTGAAGTAACGCAATACCGCGAAGGACGAAGTCCATTTCTATCTAGAGTTGCACCAATCATTCTGCCATCCGTGAATGAAATTGAAGCAGGTCCATCCCAAGGTTCCATGATGGAAGCATGGAATTCATAAAATGATTTTTTAACAGGATCCATGCTCTCGTTGCCATCCCATGCTTCGGGAATTAACATCATCATTACATGTGGTAATGACCTACCTGTCATGGTCAACAATTCAATCATGTTATCCAAACTGGCCGAGTCACTTTGACTTCCAGAAATTAAGGGTAGAAGCATCTCCATTTCTTCCTTAGAAAAATACGGAGAGGCATAACCATTTTCATTTGTTTTTATCCAGTTTAGGTTGCCCTGAAGTGTATTGATTTCACCATTATGAGCGATATACCTAAATGGTTGAGCCAGTTTCCATGAAGGAAACGTATTTGTCGCAAAGCGTGAGTGCACTAATCCAAGCGCACTTACCAGTTTTTTGTTGGATAAATCTGGATAGTATGACCTCACTTGCATACTAGTAAGCTGGCCCTTATAGACCACTAGTTTGTATGATAGTGACGAGATATAAAATCCGATAGCATCTTTTTTTACAGAATTATTGATCAGATGCGTAGCATAGTTTCTAAGAATAAATAATTTTCGCTCAAAAGCCATTGGATCGCTAATGTGATCAGGACAAGCAATAAAAACCTGTTCTATTTCAGGTTCTACAGACCTTGCCGTTAGGCCGATTCCTTCAGGATTGATTGGTACTTTCCTCCAAGTGAGAATTTCCATGCCAAGCTCCTCGGCAGTTCTGTTGAAAATATCTCTGCACTCTTCACGAATCCTTATTTCTTTTGGGAAAAACACACTTCCTACACCATACTTGCCGTAGGCAGGTAGGTGAACTCCCATTTTCAAACATTCATCAAAAAAGAATGCATGTGGTGTCTGAATTAAGATTCCCGCACCGTCACCCGTATTGCTCTCGCAACCACAGGCGCCTCTGTGTTCCATGTTTTCTAGTATGGTTAAGGCATCAGATATGACCTGATGACTTTTATTCCCTTTGATATTTGCTACAAATCCGATGCCACAAGAATCCCTTTCGAATTCCGGACGATATAACCCACGATTTCTTGCCATAATGGAGCCTTTATTTGAATAAAATCTAAAAAATTGTTACAAAAAGCAAATAAAATCTAAAACCTTGGCAGGCATTCGAATAAATTTACGGAAAAATGGTTTAGAATTTTCAGATAGCACCAAAAATTAAAAAAACCCTACTTTATTAACCAATTTTTTCCTCCACATAGCTACTGATAGGCTCGCAAGTGCAAATCAGATTTCTATCACCATGGGTGTTATTTACACGAGCAATACTTGGCCAAAATTTATTGGTGCGCTGTCTTTCTGTTGGAAAAGCAGCTTGTTCACGGGTGTATGGCCTATCCCAGCTATTTCCACAAACTGTTGTTTGAGTGTGTGGAGCTCTTTTTAATACATTTTCTTTCTTGTCTGTCTGCCCAAGTTCTATTTCTTTTATTTCGTTTCTAATCGAAATCAATGCATCACAAAAGCGATCAAGCTCCTCTTTATCCTCACTCTCGGTAGGTTCAATCATAATTGTGCCTGGAAGTGGAAAGCTAAGTGTTGGCGCATGAAATCCATAGTCCATTAATCGTTTTGCCACATCCTCAGCTTCAACTTCAGCTGATTTTTTATATGGCCTCAAGTCTACTATAAATTCATGAGCGCAGGTACCATTGGTTCCCAGATAAAGTATATCATAGTGCCCTTGAAGTCTTGCTCGCATATAGTTCGCATTGAGTATAGCATACTCTGTGGATGATTTGACGCCTATTTTTCCAAGCATACGGATATAGGCATAGCTTATTAGCAATATGCTCGCGCTACCAAAAGGAGATGCGCTTACTGCCTGAGTTTGATTAAACTCAGTATCATTTTTGAGGGTATTGATAGCATGTCCTGGTAAGAATGGAGTCAAATGAGACTTTACACAAATTGGACCCATCCCCGGTCCTCCGCCTCCATGTGGAATGGCAAATGTTTTGTGCAGATTAAGATGGCATACATCTGCTCCAATTAACCCTGGCGCGGTTAATCCAACCTGTGCATTCATATTTGCACCATCCATATAAACTTGTCCACCATGTAGATGTACAAGTGCAGTAATGTCTTTTATAGTCTCTTCATACACTCCGTATGTGCTTGGATAGGTGATCATAATACCTGCAAGTGCTTCGCTATATTGATTCGCTTTTTCGGTCAGGTCATTAATATCTATATACCCATTCTCTAGTGCTTTAACCACAACAACCTTCATCCCAGCCATTACAGCTGATGCAGGATTTGTACCATGAGCAGATATGGGTATGAGCATAA
>CAMCBE010000279.1 GCA_945872805.1 Chitinophaga pinensis
TTGGTATTACTGAGTTTGCACAAGGCGAATTAGGTGATATCATTTATGTTGATATTGACACCATAGGAAAGGAATTGAGTGCTGAAGTGGTTTTCGGATCAGTTGAAGCGGTAAAAACAGTAAGTGATCTATTTTTACCTGTATCTGGAACATTAATTGAAAAAAATCCGCTGCTTGATAGTCAGCCAGAATTAGTCAATAAAGACCCTTATGGAGATGGATGGATGATTAAAATGACAATCCAAGATCCATCCCAATTGGATTCACTATTAACTGTTGACGCCTACAAAGCGCTTATTGGATCTTAAATGATACATAAAAGCTTAGGAAGCATCTGGCCTTCTATTGTATGGACGAGCGTTATATTTCTTTTGCTATCCATGTCAACCGATGGACTTGGGGGCAATGGTCTTTTTGGTATTCCCGGGCTTGATAAAGTCATCCATTTCACCCTTTTTGGGGTGTGCGTGTTCTTATGGGGATCCTATTATTCAATAGATAAAAAGTACTCCTCCTCTAGATTATTATTGATTTTGATTCTCGTAGCCTCTCTTTATGGGTTGAGCATGGAATATTATCAACGTTATTTCACTAACCGCGGTTTCTCACTCTGGGATGCATTAGCGGATACAATTGGCTCAATTGCAGGAGCATGGGCAGTAAAAAAAAGCCCCTATGGAAATAGGGGCCGTAACCAAAACTAACTGCTTATGAAAAAAACTATGTGCTAACTACATGCCAGATATAAGGCTGTAGCTTCCTATGTCATGAACTCTCCCTCTCGTCGATAAAACTCATCAAAAGAAGTCTACACAATGTATAGACGTACAATCATGCATTATGACTGTTAAAGAGATAATAAAATCAGAAGATATTTTTTAGCAGGAAGGAATAAATAACCCAAAGGGCAGATTACTGGGTTAGTTTGCTGGCATTTTCCGCAAATTGAAGCGCGTCAATCAATTCCACTAAATTTCCATTGAGAACATCCTGAATATTGTACAAAGTCATTCCAATTCGGTGATCTGTGACCCTGCCTTGAGGAAAATTATACGTACGAATTTTAGCTGAGCGATCGCCTGTACTGACAAGGCTTTTACGATGCCTAGAAATTTCATCCTCTTGCTTTCTAACTTGCTCTTCGTATAAACGGGTTCGAAGCATTTGCATTGCTTTTTCTCTATTACCAAGTTGTGTTCGCTCAGTTTGGCAGATAACAACCGTCCCTGTAAGGATATGGGTGAGCATTACTTTCGTTTCAACTTTATTTACATTCTGACCACCAGCACCGCCACTTCTTGAGGTTTCCATTTTTACATCACTTTCCCGAATATCTAGATCAACTTCTTCTGCTTCCGGCATTACGGCAACCGTGGCCGCACTAGTATGCACACGTCCGCTTGCCTCCGTATCAGGCACACGCTGAACTCGATGTACACCGCTTTCAAATTTCAAGGTGCCATATACTTCATCCCCTGTCACCTCGATTTGCACTTCCTTGTACCCGCCCATAGTACCTTCATTTTCTGACAAGAGAGCAGTTTTCCAGCCCTTCCCTTCACAATATCGCAAGTACATTCGCATCAAATCTCCAGCAAACAACGAAGCCTCATCTCCACCGGTTCCAGCCCTAATTTCTATGATTGCATTCTTTTCATCTTGCGGATCCTTAGGAATCAACATAGTACGAATTTGCTTCTCCATGGTATCTTTTTGAAGATCCAAGTCAGCTGATTCCGCTTTAGCAAGTTCGCGCAACTCTTCATCATCACCCATGAGTGCCTCTCGGTTAAATTCCACGTCCGACAATAACTTTTTGTAAGCTAAATAAGCCACAACAATTTTTTCTAGGCTTCTGTATTCCCTACTTGCTTGCTCAAATTTCTTGTTATTATTAACAACCTCGGGATTGGTAAGGGCGACTGCTATATCATCGAATTTTGCCTTAATGGCTTCTAATTTGTCTAACATATCGGAGAAGGTGGACAAGCGTCCAGTATTAATCTGTAAATTTGATGGCAAAGTTACTCATTTTACCAAGATGAAACACCTCAAATTTCAAGCAGAAAAGATATTCGATGGATTTGAATTGCTAGATGGCAAGTATGTTTTGATTACAGACGCCGAAGGGAAAGTGATTGATATCGTTGATGAGACGATAGCAGGAGATGATATTCAAACATTTAATGGCATCCTCAGTCCTGGTTTTGTAAATGCCCACTGCCATCTTGAGTTAAGCCATTTGAAGGATGTAATTCCACCTCATACCGGGCTAATTCCATTCTTATTGGATGTAGTGGGAAAGCGAGACTTTCCGATGGAGATTATATTGGATCGAATAAAAAATGCAGAAGCCGAAATGCTTGCAGACGGTATCGTTGCCGTTGGCGATATTGGGAACACCGCAAACACACTTGATACAAAACTAAAAAGCAGTATTAAGTGGAATAATTTTGTTGAAGTGTTAAGCTTCAGTGATGAGTTCACTAATAAAAACATAGAGCACTATTCCACTGTACTCAATGAATTTGATGAAGGTGAAAAATCAACCAACCTTCAAGCCAATCACTTCATGACGGCTCTTGTTCCCCATGCCCCTTATACAATAAGTGACCTCACATTTAAGAAGATCAATGAGCAAACAAAAGATAAAGTCATATCCATGCACAATCAGGAAAATCCAGCAGAGGACGAACTGTATATGACTGGAGGTGGAGATTATTTACCCTTTTTAAAAATGTTCGGATTTGACAAAAGTCCCTTTCCAATAACCGGAAAGTCTGCCCTACAATCTTGTTTACCACATTTTACAAATGGGCAACGGATTATTCTAGTACATAATACATTTATTCCTGAATCAGATATTGATTTTGCAGTAGAGTATGCAAAAAAATATCTTAGTGGAGTACATTTTTGCCTTTGTGTAAATGCAAATTTATACATCGAAAATAAAATGCCCCCCATTGCTATGCTAATGAAACATGGTGTAGATATTGTGCTTGGAACGGATAGCTATAGCAGCAATTGGCAACTTAGCATTGCAGCTGAGATTAGAACAATAAGAGAAAAACATCCTGAGATACCTCTTGAATTAATTCTGACTTGGGCTACAAGTAATGGAG
>CAMCBE010000280.1 GCA_945872805.1 Chitinophaga pinensis
ATTAAGTGCAGAAAAAGCGTGGAATCAAGGAGCTAAAATTATTGTGCTACCCACAATACCTTTTGGCGTAAACACAGGACAACTCGATATCCCATTTTGCATGAATTTAAATCCAAGTACACAATTTGCCATTTTAAAAGATGTTTGTGATGTATTGGTAAAACACAAGATTGATAAACTGATTATCTTAAATGGTCATGGTGCAAATAATTTTATAGCCATGATTAGAGAAATGGCAGGCATTCATAGTAATCTTTTTGTAACCGTTATAAATTGGTTTCAATCGGTATCAAGAGAAGGTATATTTGAATTACCAGGAGATCATGCCGATGAAATGGAGACTAGCTTAATGATGCATTTATTTCCACATTTAGTACTCCCATTACATGAAGCTGGAGATGGAGCTACCAAGAAATTTAGGCTAACCGGAATAAAAGAAGGTTGGGCATGGGCACAACGCCCATGGACGATGGTTACAAAAGATACCGGATCAGGTGATCCACAAAAATCAACTGCAGAAAAGGGTGAACTTTTTATTTCGAAATGTGTTGATAAAGTAGCTGAATTTTGCAAGGAACTATCGGGGAAACCCATCAAAAATTTGATTAATTAATCTAAAACACAATTTAATCATGCGGTTATTTTTCGTCAGTACACTACTCTTTTTAGTTAATGGTGTCTTTGCTCAGGGGAATATAGAGTTAACTCTTAAATCAGTAAATGCGAAAGGGTCATCGATAGAAAACGCAGAAATCCATTTATTGAACAATGAATCATTTGGTATCAAAAAAGAAAATGGAATTGTAAAATTCAATAAGCTGACTAGAGGTAAGTACATTTTTGAGGTAAAAGCGCAAGGATATTCTACGTTAGTTAAAGAAATTGAATTAACCGAAAGCAAAGAAATAACACTGTTACTAGAAACTGAATACATCAAACTCAGTGATGTTGTAGTTACTGGTTCGAAAAAAGAATCCATGTACTATAAAACAAGTGGTGCGATTACCTCTTTTAATAGCAAAGACATAAAAGACTTTAGGTTATGGGAGATTTCAGATCTTTCAGGACTAGTGCCCAATTTAAATTTGGCACAATCTGGCGACAACAGAAACGTTGCCTACATAAGGGGAATTGGAACAACATCCTATGAGCAAGCGGTTGCCACGTATATTGATGGTGTACCGCAGTTTAGTCTTGATACATACATTCCACAATTCAACGATATAGACCACATTGAAATTCTAAATGGCCCTCAAGGAACGTTGTATGGCAGAAATTCTATGGGTGGATTAATCAACATTGTAACAAAAAAACCAACCAATACCACCAGATTCAATACTGATATTAGTTTGGCTGAATATGGTCAAAAAAGAATCAATGCATCACTGAATTTTCCTATAGTAAAAGATAAATTATTCGCGCATGTTTCATTTTTGAATGACCTTAAAAATGGATACTACAAAAATGATTTTTATAATAATGCATTTGATAAACAAGCTCAAACAGCCATTAATGCAAATATCAAATATCTAATAAACAATAGATGGTCGTTGTTGCTTGACCACAAAAGATATAATGCAAAAAATTATGGCGCTTATCCGCTTGTATCACCGATAGAAGAATTATTAAGTAATCCTTTCCATTTATCGCAAAATTCGGTATCGCCAATGATCGACAAAACATCAAACAGTTCATTAATATTGACATACAAAGGAGAAAAAATGAATCTTTCTATTCAAAATTCTTTTCAACAAAATCAACGTTACTATGAGAACACTATTGATGCCGATTTCTCATCCTATGATATTGTAGGAGTATACAACAACTATGGTAAAGATTTCAATACCGTCAAGGCATTTACACAAGAAATTAAATTCAGTTCATCAGAAAATACAGCATCGAAATTTAAATGGGTTGCCGGTACATTTTATTACAATCAGAATAACCCAACAAAACAAGGAACTTACTTTGGAAAAGATGCCGGGTTCATAGGTGTTTCAGATCAAGATTTTACCATTATATCCAATAACCTTGGAAAGAATACTGGCATAGCATTCTACGGAAATGGCACTTTATCTATTACGGATAAATTATCGTTGAATGGTGGACTTCGTTACGATATGGAGTATAGAAAGATGACCGTATCGGGAGAATATGAAAAAGCACCCGATCCAGCGTTCATTATTAATCCAGAAACAAAAGGTTCAACTTCATTCACTGCATTATCTCCAAAACTTGGCATTCAATACAATAGAACTGAATCAAGTATTTATTATTTAAGCTACAACAGAGGATTCAGAGCAGGTGGATTAACAAGTATATCCTCAGACCCCTCACAGGTCCCTCTCATTGCATTCAAACCAGAATACAGTAATACCTTTGAGGCTGGAATAAAGAGAGAAGAATTCAACAAAAGGCTGCGACTTGGACTATCATTTTTCTATAGCATAGTCAAAGACATTCAAGTTCCTTCATTAATCTTACCAGATGCGATTACGGTGATAAAAAATCTAGGAGAGATGAAATCAAAAGGTGTCGAATTTGAACTTACCGCTATTCCTGTCAATGGACTTACCATCCATTATGGGGGTGGTTATACTGATGCAAAGTTTGTTTCATTTAAGACCGGTCAAAATGGTGCAGAAGTTGATCTTGCCAGAAAGAAACAGATTTTCACTCCTGTATCAACCAACTTGATTACCCTGCAGTACCAACATAAATTGAATCAATCAGGCAATAGTTCTTTTATATTCAGAGCAGAATATAAAGCTATTGGAAAACAATACTTTGATGTTGCAAATACAATTGAACAATCTAAGTACAACTTAGTAAACCTAAGAACAGGCATCCAAACAAAATCATTCGATTTCTTCATTTGGATTAGGAATACGGGAAATACGAAATACATTGATTATGCCTATGACTTTGGTGCTGCACATCTAGGAAATCCACGAGTTATTGGTAGTACGATTTCAATTAAATTATAAGGGGCTAAGGACTATCTCGACTAAATAGAGATCGGGAAAGAATTAATTCGGATGCCTAATCCTGCTTCTTTAGAATTAGTCAGCTTGAAATTATCGTACTGAATTCCGGTTGCGATATCATTGGA
>CAMCBE010000281.1 GCA_945872805.1 Chitinophaga pinensis
TAGTGATTTCAGAGCCAAATTCTTGTTGAATATCTTCAAGCGTAATGTCAGTATCCTCTACAGTATCATGTAAAAGGGCACAGATCGTAGACCGAACGCCTAAGCCGATTTCTTCAACACAAATCATCGCTACTGATAATGGGTGAAAAATATAGGGCTCTCCACTTTTTCGACGCATGGTTTTGTGGGCTTCAACAGCAATCTCGAATGCTGCTCGAATCAATTCTTTATCTCCCGTCTTCAGTTTTGGCTTTAATGTGCGCAATAATGCCCTATAGCGCCTAACTATTTCCCTTTTCTCCTGCTCGTCGTTCAGGCTATAGGCTGGTTGCTGGATAATATTTTCTATTGCATCCATCTAAATCAAAATTACTAAAATTCAATCTGAATGCCTTTTTTTAATCATTAATTACTACCTTTGCCCCCCTATTATAAGGAGAGGTTGCCTAAAAGGCAATAAGGTTAGCGCGGGTGTGGTGAAATTGGTAGACACGCCAGACTTAGGATCTGGTGCCGCAAGGTATGGGGGTTCGAGTCCCTCCACCCGCACATCCTCTCCTTTCTTTAACAAAAATTTCTATGGCACAGATTTCAAGAGAACAAATAGCCCCATTACACGAAAGACTTAAAATAACCGTAAGCGCTGCAGATTATACGCCAGGCTTCGAAAAAGCATTAAAGAATTATGCCAAGTCGGCTAATATCCCAGGCTTTCGTAAAGGCATGGTACCTATTGGTGTAATCAAACGTATGCATGGTGCTGCAGTCTTTACAGAAGAGGTGCTTCATTCTATTGAAAATGAGTTAACGAAATATGTTCAAACTGAAAATATTTCATACTTAGGCCAGCCACTTCCTGAAGACGAAAACGATCCGGGTACATTTAACCATAATGAGCCTAAAGACTATTCTTTCTCTTTTGAAATTGGATTGAAACCTGAATTTAGTCTTCCGAACTTTGAAACACTTCCCACTACATTGAATGTTGTTGAGGTAACAGATGAGATGATTGAAGAGGAAATCAACAGGATGCAACAAAGGTTAGGTAACATGACCGAACCTGAAACAATTACTAGAGAAGAAGACGTTCTCAATGTACGTTTTGAAAAGTGTGATGCTGCAGGATTGGTAGAAGAAGGTGCTGCGTCAAAAGAGAATTCACTACTTCTTAAATATTTCAGTGAAGCCACCCGCAAAGAATTGATGGGTAAGAAGAAAGACGACACGTTAGTCATTCAACTTTCATCTGCGTTTGAAGACAAAGAAAGAGAGTGGATTGCTGAAGACCTTGGCTTGGACAAGAATAAGGCTGAAGATATGGCCGAGTTTTATCTACTTCATTTAACGAAGTTGGGTTTTGTAGAAAAGAGAGCACTCGATGAAGCTTTTTTCAAAGAAGCCATTCCTGGTAAAGAGCTTAACACTGAAGACGAATTTAAAACTGAGATACTCAATCAAATAAATGCATACTGGAAACACCAGTCACAACATTTACTTGAGCATGAAGTGTATCACATTTTGTCAGAAAATACGAAAATGGATTTTCCGGAAACATTCTTAAAAAAATGGTTGCTTAAATCCAATGAGAACAAGCAAACGGAAGAAGATATTGAAAAAGAATTTCCAACCTTCTTAAATCAATTGAGGTGGACACTTGTAAGCAATGAAATTGCTACAATAAACTCTGTTCAAGTTAGTAGAGAAGAAATCATGGATAGTCTTCGTCAACAACTCATGGGCTATTTTGGCTCTATGAATATGGGAGGCAATTATGAATGGCTCGACAGCTATGTAGAACGATTGATGGGCGATGAGAAGCAAGTTGAAAGTGCTTACCAAAGGGTATTCAGCTCTAAGGTTCTCACCGTAGCAGCATCACAAGTGAAACCTACAGAAAAGAAAATAAGTGCAGCTGATTTTCTTGCCCTGCAGGAAAAACATAACCATTAATTCGATCCAGGCGAAATAGCACAGTAATTCACTTGAATTAACTATCAGTATCTTTTTCGTAACAAAAGCCAAATAACGTACCTGTTAGGTACTAAACCCTGACTTTACACGTTCAAACTATGGCATTTTGTCTGTTTTTGATATAGGCATGCTATTTGGCTAATATTTTTTTTAACTTTCCACCTCAAAGAACCTTTCACACTATGAACCTGGGAAAAGAATTCGAAAAATTCGCGATTAAAGATCAAGGTATCTCAAGTAATACCCTGTATAGCTATACAAAACACATGGTAACCAACCTCACGCCAAACATTATTGAAGAGCGACCAATGAACGTTGCCGTGATGGATGTATATAGTAGGTTGATGATGGACCGAATTATTTTTCTTGGATACCCCATTACAGATGAAGTGGCCAATATCGTTACAGCACAACTACTCTTTTTAGATAGTACAGATAGAGTAAGGGATATTCAAATGTACATCAACAGCCCTGGGGGCTCAGTACATTCTGGACTTGGGGTATATGATACGATGCAATATGTTACACCCGATGTATCAACTATATGCATTGGAGTTGCCGCAAGTATGGCTGCCGTTTTGATGAGCGCAGGTACAGAAGGGAAAAGAACTGCATTGAAGCATTCTCGCATCATGATGCACCAACCAAGTGCAGGTGCCGGTGGTCAAGTTTCAGACATTGAAATCACCGTAGCACAAGTAAAAAAACTTAAACAAGAACTCTACGAAGTTGTTTCACAGCATTCTGGACAACCGGTAGAAAAAATTGCAAAAGATTTTGATAGGGATTTCTGGATGACCGCCACAGAAGCTAAAGAGTATGGATTAGTTGATGAAGTCTTGTTATTGAACCCTAAAAAACAAAAGAAAGCCTAAACACTTACACATGAATATCACACATACATATTCCCCCTTACCGCGCATGGATGAGGAGCAAGAGCCAAAGGAAAATAATAATATTATGGAGTCGATGGTCTCTGGAGCTCGATTCGACAAAAAATTCATTGAAGAAAGAAAGATATTTCTCTGGGGTGTTGTAGATGATCGTTCTGCAAAAGACATCACGGCTAGATTAATGTTTTTAGAAGCAACCGACCCAGGTAAAGAAATTAAATTTTATATCAATAGTCCAGG
>CAMCBE010000282.1 GCA_945872805.1 Chitinophaga pinensis
GCATTATTCTATGCGTGGTGTAATTATTGTTGAAACTCAAGAAGACTATGATGCATGGATGGCTTCCAAAAAACCGCAGTATGTAACTGTAAAGGAGACTACAACTCCATCTGCACCTGCACCCGACAGCACAACGGTAACTAAAGTTACCTCAGCAAATAAACCTATTGCCCAAATTAATTAATGAATTAACGAGAAAACGAATTCCAATGAGTAGCGAAACAATTTTACACGGACAAACAACAGGAGAAGCAATTCACGTACATGAAGATCATGCTGATCATGGTCATCATCATGAGGAGTCGTTTTTAACTAAGTATATTTTCTGCCAAGATCATAAGATGATTGCAAAGCAATTCCTTATTACAGGAATTATTTGGGCCATCATTGGTGGGTTATTCTCTGTATTGTTCCGATTACAACTTGGTTATCCTGACATGAGTTTCCCAGTGCTTGAAGATATTTTTGGTCGCTGGGCAAAGGGAGGCCGTATCAGTAATGAATTTTATTATGCATTGGTCACTATGCATGGAACGATATTGGTGTTCTTTGTATTGACAGCAGGGTTAAGTGGAACTTTTGCGAACCTACTCATTCCACTTCAGATTGGAGCTCGTGATATGGCATCTGGTTTCTTGAACATGCTTAGCTATTGGTTTTTCTTTTTAGCGAGTGTTGTTATGTTTGCTTCCCTTTTCATACAAACTGGTCCTGCAGCGGGCGGTTGGACAATCTATCCACCATTGAGTGCATTAGGTCAAGCAAGTGAAGGGTCGAAGTTAGGGATGGACTTTTGGTTGATATCCATGGCATTATTTATTGTCTCTTCACTTTTGGGAGGATTAAATTATATTTCTACCATTCTAAATCTTCGTACAAAGGGAATGAGCATGACAAGAATGCCGCTTACTATGTGGGCGATATTTTTTACTGCTGTGTTAGGTGTTCTTTCTTTCCCTGTACTTTTATCAGGTGCAGTATTGTTGTTGTTTGATCGCAACCTGGGTACAAGTTTTTATCTTTCTGAAATTGTTGTGAAAGGTGAGATTTTGCCGAATGAAGGGGGAAGTGCAATCTTATTTCAACACTTATTCTGGTTCCTAGGGCACCCTGAAGTATACATTATCCTGCTTCCTGCTATGGGAATGGTTTCTGAAATCATATCTGTGAATTCTAGGAAACCCATTTTTGGATACTTGGCGATGGTAGGATCGTTGTTTGCTATTACAATTTTAGCATTCTTAGTATGGGCTCACCATATGTTTGTAACAGGGTTGAATCCATTCCTTGGCGCTTTCTTTGTCTTGTTAACATTGCTTATCGCCGTTCCTTCAGCTATTAAAGTATTCAACTGGTTAACAACATTGTGGAGAGGAAATATTCGCTTAACTCCGGCAATGCTTTTTGCCATTGGCTTTGTAAGTTTATTTATTTCAGGTGGATTAACAGGAATATTTCTTGGTAATTCAACATTAGATATTCATTTGCATGATACTTATTTTGTTGTTGCACACTTTCATATAGTAATGGGTGTCGCTTCCTTCTTTGGAATGTTTGCAGGTGTTTATCATTGGTTCCCTAAAATGTATAGCCGCTATCTAAACAATACAATGGCTTACATACATTACTGGGTTACACTTGTTGGCGCATACCTAATATTTTGGCCAATGCACTATCAAGGGTTAGCTGGTTTGCCACGTCGTTACACTGATTTTAGTAACTGGCAGTCATTTAATCAATTTGCTGGAATGAATCGATTTATCAGTACAGTGGCAATGATTGTCTTTGCTGTTCAACTTTTATTTGTATTTAACTTCTTCTATTCAATTTTTAAAGGTCGTAAAGTACAATCTAAAAATCCATGGGGAGCAAATACATTGGAATGGACAACGCCAATTACACCCGGACATGGAAACTGGCCTGGAGAAATTCCGGAAGTACATAGATGGGCATATGATTATGGTAAAGATGGAAGAGAATTTATACCTCAAGTTGAACCAGTGGGTGCAGATGAGTCAAAGCACTAATTAATATACGCCATCTCATTATTGAGAAGGTTAATATAAAACGATGCACATGAATGAAGCGAAGCAGGAAGGAGCATCACCAAGGCCTAATAAGCTGAAAGATTATTACCAGTTGATGAAGTTTACACTAAGCTTCACAGTTGTATTCTCTTCTGTAGTTTGTTATCTCCTTGTACCTGGCATTGAATTTGACTTCATTTCAGTTCTTTTACTTTTTGTAGGTGGTATGCTTGTAACAGGAGCAGCAAATGCCATTAACCAGATCGCAGAAAAGGATACTGATGCGATGATGAAACGTACTGCGTCAAGGCCTGTGGCTTCAGGCAGAATGAGTATGGATGAAGCGGCTACATTTTCTGTAGTGGCAGCCGTGTTTGGGATTTTCATTATTGGGTTATGTTTTAATTGGACAGCGGCTGGTCTCTCTGCATTCAGTCTTTTTTTATATGGATTCATTTATACTCCATTAAAAAAAATTCATTCGATTGCAGTTTTGGTAGGTGCTATTCCAGGCGCACTTCCTTGTTTGATTGGTTGGGCAGCAGGTGATCCCTCTTTAGGAATTGGTGGGTGGATTTTATTTACACTCCAATTCTTTTGGCAGTTCCCTCATTTTTGGGCAATTGCTTGGGTCTCTCATGAAGACTATACTAAAGCAGGATTTAGGTTGTTGCCCTCTGCAGGTGGTCCAACGAAGCACGCTGCAGTTCAAGCCATACTGTATTCGGTTTTATTGATACCAATTGGATATTTGCCTTTTGCATTTGAAATGAGTGGGATAGTAAGTATGGTTATTGTAGCCATTGCGAATGTTGTTATGCTTTGGCAGTGTATTCGATTGTTTAGAGAAATGGATGTGAAGGCTGCTCGTAGGGTAATGTTTGGGTCTTATATTTATCTTCCTGTAGTGTTGTTGTCACTTTTAGCAAATAAACTCGGATAATAATATTAAATAATGATTGACGTGTTGAGTGATCAAAAAAGAAAAATACATCCACATAAATTTACCTTGTGGGTGGCAATTGGCAGTATCTTGATGATGTTTGCTGGGTTAACTAGCGCTTTTAT
>CAMCBE010000283.1 GCA_945872805.1 Chitinophaga pinensis
AGTTCTCCCTTTTATATTAAACCTCGCTTGAATATCGATTTGATTCGATGGGGACTTACGTTTTGGAAAAGATCTAGTAGGTCGACTATGGAGCGTAATATTCCTCATCTTGATGCCATTTTGCAGCTCAGCAGAGCGCTTACTTCTGAAATCCGGGAAGAGCTAGGAGATAATTTCAGAATGAAGGAAATCGGCTGTCTGATGTTATACAAAAGCCTAGCCACTGAACATCATGAAATTGAGCTGGCCAAAGAAGCGGCTGCCTTAAATATTGATACGCGCGTGCTCAACCTCCAGGAGCTACAAGCCATGGAACCTGAAGTTGAGCTCAATGTCAGGGGAGGCGTATTGTATCCGATCGATTGTCATCTGCATCCGGGTGATTTGATGACAACCATAACTGAGTACCTCAGAAACAATGGTGTTGAATTTGCATTAAATACTAACATTATAGGCTTTGAGAAAGAAGCTAAAACTATAACAGGAATTGTTACAGACAAAGGTATTTTTAGAGGTGATGAATATGTGTTGGCTACAGGATCCTGGTTGCCTATCGTAAGTAAGCAACTTGGAATAGATATACTCATGCAAGCAGGAAAGGGGTATAGTATGACATTCGAAAACGTAAAGAAAAACCTTCACTATCCTGCTATCCTTGTAGACGACAGAGTAGCAATGACTCCAATGGGAGCAGATCTTCGAATGGGAGGCACAATGGAAATTAGCGGAATAGGTTCTCCTCTTTTGATGAAAAGAGTAAAATCAATTTTTACTGCAGCAAAAAATTATTACCCTAATTTAGCCGTAGAGTTTCCTGAGCGTGAAAAGATATGGTACGGCCTTCGCCCATTGAGTCCAGACGGACTTCCCTATATAGGAAGACACTCGGCCTATAACAACCTAATAATCTCGGGCGGTCACGCCATGCTAGGCATATCACTTGCTGCTGCAAGTGGAAAATTAGTTGAAGAAATAGTAGGTCATAAAAAAACAAGCATAGGTATAGCTGCATTTAGTGTTGAACGTTAGTTATAAATTAATCATTATGAAAAAGATAGTTAGCATTTTAATTATTGGTTTACTCAGCCATTCATTGGCTAATTCGCAAAGCTTAACAATGCTTTGGTCTTCCGATACAACCTTGAAAGTAGCAGAGTCTGTATTGGTTGATTCTAAAAATGAGCGATTGTTTGTCGCCAATATTGGCAGTAAGAATCCATGGGGTAGAGAGGGTAAGGGGTCGATTGGCATACTTACGCCAAATGGTAAAGTATTAAATCCAACTTGGTTGAAAGGATTGAATTCTCCAAAGGGTATGGCATTGTTTCAAAACGATATTTTAATTGTTGCAGATGTCGACTCTATATTGATTGTTGATATTCCTCATGCAGCAGTTATAAAAAAAATAGGTATCGAAGGCGCACAACAGCTCAATGATATCACCATTGATAAGCGAGGTGACATATATGTTTCAGATTCTAAGAGTAATAAAATCTATCAGATCTCCAAGTTTATACCTACTTTATTAGTTGATGGAATGCAAGGGGCTAATGGAGTTCTGTATGTCGACAAGACATTATATTTTGTTGATAATGGATCATTTTGTAAGCTTGGGAAGAACAAAGAAAAAATTCACATCGCTGATGACTTGGAAGGGGGTACTGATGGCATTGAACAAATTGACGAACAGAATTTTCTTATCTCTTGTTGGTCAGGAACTATTTGGCATGTAAATCTTAATGGGACTAAAAAACTTCTTTTAGACACCCGTAAAGAGCAAATAAATTCTGCTGATATAGGGTACGATAAAAAAAAGAAAATAGTGTATGTTCCTACATTTTGGAAGAACAATGTAGTAGCTTATCAGTTAGTTGACTAGTTTAAAGATCTGCAGCGAAAATTTCGCTGCAGATCTGAATTGCTTAAAAGAAAATTATTTCATTTGACTTTCTAGATAACTTATCATTTCGCTGTTGCCATTTTCTTTCAACTTTTTTACTATGCTAGGTAATATGAATTGATTTATATAAGGGTTGATTTGCTCTTTCAGTGATGCAGGAATTTCATTCCTGAAATTGATAATTAGACCAATAGCATTCTTTATCCGGTCATTACTCTTCATGTTGCCAGTCATTTCTGTTATTTGTTGCAGTAGCATGATCTTTTCATTTGACAAGCCTAATGATGTGAATTTTTCAGCTAGCTTATCGTAGATTTCTTCATTTCCAGAAGCGATTAAAATTTTATTAATCGCCGCATCCAATTCACCCTTGGCGATTTGATGTGAAAGCTCTACTGCTATTTTCAACGCAAGGGTAGAGTCGATTTTGCTTAAAGCAGTTAATGACTCACCGGATACAGAATAGGAAGAATCTTTTATATGTTGAAGGTAGATGTCCTTATAGCTATTATTCAGTGTGTTGCCCAATGCCCCAATCATACTAGCTTTTACAGGTCTGCTTTTTTCTCCAATTAATAAAGAGGCTATGATTGGCTCGAATTCTTTTCTGATATTTTCTTTTTTTAAGTCAATCTTACTTAGTGCCAGTTCTCGAATTCCATAATACGGATCTGAGAGGGCGTCTTTTAGCAACTGGATTGCTTTTGGGTTATCCGTTTTTCTGCCACAAAATTCCACAGCCTCTCTTCGGTCTAAATATTTCCTCGCGAAGTAATATTGATGAAAATAGTTGTCGATATTTTTATTCTCTTTCTTTTCGCAGAGCAGGACTTTATCTCCGTCGAAATTGATTAGACCCGGTTTTGTTAATGAAGAGAATGTGAAGGTATCAATTGGATTTTCTATCCATATTTGATTTCTTGTTTTTTTGTCTCCTGTGTAAATGTCAATGAATGATGGGATGCGAAATAGTTTACCTGTTTTTTGTGTTTGCTTGACAATGACTTTTACAAGTTTTGATGAATCAACATAGCTATAGGTTATATCAAGCTTAGGATGTCCGCTGCCATAATACCATTGATTGAAAAACCAACTTAAGTCTCTGCCACTTGTTTCCTCAAGGGCAAGTCTGAGGTGTGCGGCTTCGGCTGATTTAAATTTATTGGTGGTTAG
>CAMCBE010000284.1 GCA_945872805.1 Chitinophaga pinensis
AGTTTTTCGCAGGTTAGATGCCACCCCATATTGTTAATGGGTGATGAGCAATAATTCAAGCGATCTGTAAGTGTGGTGATTTGATAGAGAGGCCTACGCTCAGCAATTTTTTCAAAGGCTCTGTGGATATACCCTACAGTGGATTCAGTTTTAATGATTCGCTCACCATCCATCTCAAGAATGTTTTGAAAAACACCATGTGTAGCGGGATGCGTTGGACCAAGATTTAACCTTGTCGTTTGCTTTTCAATTGATCCTTCCGGTAGATTTATATTTAATTGATCCTGCATAGAATATCTTGAATAAATTTTTCTTTTCCTTTATTTATCGTCCGAACATTTCATCATCTTTATCAACCCTTGTTTGATCTTCTAATGGAAATTCTTTTCTCAATGGGAAGTAGTCCATTTCATCCACATTCAACACACGCCTTAAGTCGGGATGACCAACAAAATTCACTCCAAAAAAATCATAGGTTTCGCGCTCCATCCAGTTAGCACCGCTAAATAAACCAGTTGCTGTATATACATCAGGCTTTTCAATCGGCACATAAGTCTTTATCCTAAGCCGTACATTTTTGACCAAGTTATGCAGATGGTAAACCACTGAGAGTTCCTCTCCTTTCCTATCCGGAAAATGTACGCCTGTTAAATCAGTTAAAAATTTGAATGATAATTCGGTATCATCATGGAGAAAGGTTAACACTTTTAAATTCACTTCACTCTTCACCGTTACACTAAGCATGCCATAAGACTCCTCAACGCCAAGGATGAATTCCCCGAATTGGTTAGTGAGCTTTTCCTTTATCAAATCATTGGTCAACGACATGCTTCTACTTTTTTTTTAAATTCTGCTCGATTAAATTATTCAATGCCATAGCTTTCCATCAACAACTTATACTTCTCATCCGTTCTTCTACGAAGCGACTCATCTCCAACTAGGTCTTGTATTTTTAAAAATCCATCAATGATAGCTTCTGGCCTTGGAGGACATCCAGGAACATATACATCAACAGGAATAACTTGATCAATACCCTGTAAAACAGAATACGTATCAAATATTCCACCACTTGAAGCACAGGCCCCTACTGCGATAACCCAACGGGGCTCTGCCATTTGCAAATAAACTTGTCGAAGTACAGGCCCCATCTTTTTTGCAATAGTTCCCATAACCATAAGCAAATCACATTGACGAGGAGAGAATCCCACACGTTCAGAACCAAATCGAGACAAATCGTAGTGAGAACCCATGGTAGCCATGAATTCAATGCCACAACAAGAAGTAGCAAAGGGGAGTGGCCAAAGTGAATTTTTTCTAGCAAGGCCAACGACCTTATCCAACGAGGTAGCGAAAAAACCTTCTCCAACATGGCCCTCAGGCATTTCTATCTGATTGATACCACGGTCTGAGGAATCTTTAACATTTAAATTAAACCGAACAGGACGTGACATAAAAAATATTTTATAAGTCTAACAAATTCTAGTGATCATAGTTTACCCAATCCAACAATCTAATCTTCCCAATGAAGGGCACCTTTTTTAATGATGTAGATAAATCCTGCAAGAAAAAACCCAACAAACATCAATACGGCTTTAAACCCATCCCAACCCAACCCACGAAAATTCACAGCATAAGGATAGAAGAAGATCACCTCCACATCGAATAATACGAACAAGATTGCTACTAGGAAATATTTAATTGCCATAGGCTGGCGGGCGTTACCGAACTGTTCTATTCCACTTTCAAACACTTGAAGCTTATCGCGCGTGTTTCGTTTAGGTCCAATGATATGCGACAATCCAATCATAACTGCCACAAAAAGGATGGCGAAAATGATTTGAATACCAATTGGAAAATAGTTGGATGGTGAATTGATTTCTGCCGCTTGTCCGAGAGCTGTAGACTGTAAAAAGAAGGTCCTGATCATCGGGCTTTATTTGAAGCCGCAAAGGTATGAAAAGGGAGGTGGATTGTAAAAATAAATTAGCCTTAAGAAATAAGGCAAATTACATGAGAAAAAGTAGCTTTTTGGGGGTAGTAGCATAAAAAAATCCCATCACCTCGCTAATTGATAGACAGTGATGGGATTAAATTAGAAAAAAATAAAACTATCTTCCGCAGCTATTTTTTACTGCTTAACCGCTTTGATAAAATATCCTTGTACTTTATGGCATCCGCATTTGTAGGATCAACCTCTAGAATCTTATCAAACCATTTAATCGAACTTTCGTAATCAGACTTAACATTTGCGAAATAGTTAGCCAAGTATCCACTTGCCTCTACTATTTGACTCTTGTATTTAACCTTATCAATTTCTGTTGCTTTAATTAAATCAAAGGCATCCTGTATTGCCATTCCAATTGAACCGGTAGTATCAATGTTTTTCCTTGAGCGGAATGACCATAAATACCCTACATTATCATTAGGATAATTCGACTTATATATAGTGAACAAACTATCTGATCTAACAAAATTTTGAATATTATAGAATGATAAACCAGCATTGTAATAATCAACATTTGAAGGCTTTGGCTTAATGGTCAAAACTTTAAGATACCAATCAGCAGAAATAGACAACAAACTATTTTTCTTAAAATAATCAGCTGCTTTCTTGGTGTAATCAATTTTATTGGTAAGTACAGTATCGGCTTCAATTGATTTGTTGAAATAATACTCTATTTTTTCTGGAGCTGCTTTTTGCTTTGCAGCATTATAAGCCGCTACCACATAGTTATCTGGATTAAGTTGTTCAGCTGTTGCTTTAGTAAAAAATGCTTCCAATAAACTCAACGCCTGGATTGAATCTCCCAATTTATCAAAGCAATATCCTTTTAATCTGAATAAACGGGCATCTGCCTTTTCTCCCTGCACTTGCAAAAGAGCATCCGCTTTTACAATCGCATTTTTGAAATCCCCTGCTGCAAACTGAAGACTGGCTTCTTCGTAATCCAATGCTGGTCCAGGATCTGTATTATTCTTATAGAGATTAAAAAACTTAGTTGCATCATTGACGTTGCGGAAATAATAATAGACATATAGATCATACAATGCTGGAGTATAGCTAGGGTCAT
>CAMCBE010000285.1 GCA_945872805.1 Chitinophaga pinensis
AAATGGTAAGGATATTAAGGAGGGGACAGATGTTGTTGTGATTGGCCCTCTATTAGACTAGTACTTCTCAGTTTATTTATTTTTATTTACTTGTGTTATTAATGCTTCTCATGTGCAAGAAAAAAAGTATACCACTGTTGAGAAAAAAAATCATCATGAAAAAATGGAATATTGTTGTGCTGAACACCATCATATGATGGGTCATAAGCTAGGACGATGCCCAAAATGCCATAAGGAGTTGATTCTGTCTCCAAAGAAAAAATGAAGTATGAGGTCACACGCTATTTTTCATGTCCACATCATCCTAGAATGAGGAGTGATAAAAAAGGGGTATGTCCTACGTGTAAAAAACCACTAGAGATGGATGAAAAAAAGCATTTGTTTTAACATACTGCAATGATGCCAAGCAAATCTGTTTCTTCAAATTTCAGGTTGACATAACCGAGATTAATTTCGGGCTTGAGTTTATTGTGTTCTTGTACTAGTAATCTTTTTTTTATATCAACTTCTTTGAAGCCGCAGGTTTTGGCATACTTGATCCAGGCTTCGCATCTGTTGTATTTTTCAAAGCGATGCGAATTGGGTAATGCAATTGGGTCAAAGAGGTCAGTGGCAAAAAATTGTTTAAGTCCCTTTTTCTCTACTTCCTCTAAATCAAGTGAATTTATCAATCTATATACTGCTGAAAAGTGTTCAAATGTATTGAATACTCTTTGATCAAAATCGTCTGTAGTGCAATCGGCGTTTGGCTCAATCAGTGTAATAAGGCTAGGGTTTATTGATTTCAACTTATGCAGTAGGTTGAGCCTCTCTTCATCTTGCTGTATATGATGTAAAGTAAGCGAAGCATTGACTACTATTTTTTCACAATTGCTAGGGATAAGTGCTTTTAGTGATTCTATATCAATTGATTCTACTTGACTATGAATTGGATAAAAATCAAGTGTATAATTCAATTGATCTTTTAAGTTGGTGATGGTGTTTAACGTGAATTCAAGTGCTGGTTTTATAATGTCTATGCCTATTAGGGTAACCTCCTTTATCGTATTTACGTTGCTTAGATGCCTTAGAATTCTAGCAATTTGAATTCCACGACCAATACCCAAATCAATGATGCAAATGCTTTTCATTCCATTGGCTTCGTATAGAAATAAATCATTTACTATGTCTTGGGCACGTAAGACTAATGGAAAGCGATTTGCGAGGATATCAAATAGAACGATTTGAGGAATTTCTAATTCCTTTAAGTAGGTGTTCGTGATCTCTTCTTTATTGCCCTCGCTGAACTTATGTGTCAATGCTTTTCTTACATCAGCTAATAACTGTTCGTCAGGTGTTATTTTTAATGAATTAATACACCGACTAAGATGTTCTTCTATTGTTGATTCGATATCCATTGTGTAAAAGGGTTTTTCTATTTTACTAATTTTATCAGATTTATCTATATTTTTTAGATGCTTTTATGCTGTTTTGTAAGTTGATAGGAGTATTTGATTAGCCTTATCAGGTTTTTGGGTTGTTCCATATCTATTATTAGCTTCTTTCTCTCCATTGAATGTATAGGGGGAAGTTCGCTTGCATTTCCTTGTAATTTTTTTAGTTTTTCTAAGGCAATATATCCAAAGCTTGGTATTGCGGAGAGTGTGGTTAGCAACTTGTTTCTCTTCTTTGCTGAAAAGGGTAATTTACCTATGCTTTCGAACAGTTGATTTGCTTGGTTAATATAGATTGATGCTAGTTCTGTTGACTTTTTTGCTCGTGTTGCAAATGTCTCAATACCTGCTTGCACATCTTTATACATATCATACAGGTCATTGGTCATTTGAATTACTGATCCTAGCATATACCAACAAGTATCTATTTCTTTTGATTTAGGTAGATCTAAATAATGCCGACACATCAGTAGACTATACCCTCCTTTTCGTTGTGTGATGGATAAAAGTTCTTTGTCATTTGTTGTTGCGTCAAACTGTTTTATGGAGTCTTTTTGTGCGGTATGAATATTAGTTATTACTGTCCAATATTCTTCTTTGTCATCGACCTGATTGAGTAATTGAAGGTGCAAATGAAGGAGTACTGTTTGTTCGAAGTTTTTAGCTACTGCTTTTTCGGGATGATAGAATAGCTCGTCTAATTCATCGACTGGAAGGCTTTTGGTATCTATTATTTCATCGTATAAGGCCGTTGTGGTAAAATACACTAGATTTCTTTCTTCTTCTACAGCTGAATTTGCCCTCCCATATAGGCCTGAAAATGAATTGCAAACAAAGTGTTGTAAGATGCTGTTCCATTTGATAACTTTGTTTAATATGTTATCATCGAATTTTCCATTAAATCTTGATTCTAATTCATGAAGGTATTGTGCGGCGAATTTTTTGGACCGGCGAAGGCCAATGTGCGTCCTGATGATTAATGTTGTGAGATGAATAGTGAAGCGAACTAGAAACATAGTGTACAAATTATAGTAATTTGTTGATTTGATGGCAGAATTTTCTTTAATTAAATGGGCAATTGAATGAGGTTATTTTTGATTTTGATATTGGTTGCTTTAGTGCCTCAATTTAATCTAAAAGGTCAAACTGCCGACACATTGACCATTAAGTCATTGCTTAGTGAAATTAGGGGACTTCAATCATTGAATAATACTGATTTTCCAGACGGTGGTTTTTCTTCTTATCGTAAATATCAGTTTAGTTCAACCTATAAGCCAGATTATAATTTCTTTTATACAGCTGTTATTTTATTTAACCTTCAGCGGTATAGTGTTTACTTAACCCCGGAAGAAAAGTTATATGTGGAACAGATTAAGGAGAGTGCTTTGCCTTATTTTGAACTTTTTAAAAGTAAGATTCATGGGAATAGCTATAATTTTTGGCAAAAAGATCCGCCTATGGTATTCCCAAATGCCGGTTGGATGAATCGCTATAATCAACGTAATGCCTTGCCAGACGATATTGATGATTGTGCTATAGGAATGTTGGTGATTGGTCCGAAGGATAGCAGTCTGAATACATTAAAAGATCACTTTTTGTACTACCGTAATGGTAACCTGAAATATACTAAAGG
>CAMCBE010000286.1 GCA_945872805.1 Chitinophaga pinensis
CCAACATAATAAATTAAACTGCCAGGAGCCATTTCACGTTTATCCCAGTAAGACTCAGAATAACTTCTGTATTTCTCTTCAAGTAACGTTGTTTCAATAAAATGATAATCTGCTGCACCAACCACTACATCTGCATTGAACTGATTACCATTTTTAGACGATACAGATTGAGCAACCCCATCTTGAATATTGATGGATGTTACGTCTTCATTAAAGTGAAATTTCACGCCTTGCTCAACCGCAACCTTGTGCATTGCATCCACGATTTTATACATCCCTCCCTTGGGAAACCATGTTCCAAGTTTCACATCTGCAAAATTCATTAAACTATATAATGCGGGAGTATTTTCTGGTAGTGCCCCAAGAAAAAGCACAGGAAATTCCATCATCTGACGAAGCTTAGGATGCTTGAAGTATTTCCCTATATGAGATTTGATATCATTAAATACATCTAATTTAAATAAGCCTGCTATCAACTCTTTGTCAAGAAATTCAAGCAATGATTGTCCAGGTTTAAAAACCAGTTTATTAATCCCTACCCGATACTTATATGCAGCCTCTTCCATGAAGGCGTCTAACTTAGCCGCTGCACCCCGTTCAGTGTGCTCAAACAACTCTTTCATGGCAGCATAATCAGCAGGAACATCCATTTGATCATTTTCCCAATAAATACGGTAAGAAGGATCAAGTCTGATCAGTTCATAGAAATCAGATAAACGGGTATTAAAACAATTGAAATAACGTTCAAATACATCAGGCATCCAATACCAGCTTGGACCCATATCAAATGTAAAGCCATGCTCATGAAAATGCCTAGCTCTACCGCCTGGTTGATCATGTTTTTCAACTACATCAACATCCCAACCAGATTTAGCAAGAAAAGTAGCTGCTGAAAGACCGGCAAACCCACTACCTATTACCACTGCTTTTTTTGCCACAAGGATTTTTATTTAATACTTACTGATCTGCGTCTTAAGCAATTTGCGTGCGAAATGAATACGACTTTTTATAGTTCCTAATGGCTCATTTAGTACATCAGCAATTTCATGGTATTTGTATCCTTCAAAATAAAGCATAAATGGTTGCTTGAAGATCATCGGAAGATCATGAATCGCCGCATTAATGAACTTTATCCGCATGTTAGATTCTGCATCATTGGGAACAGTTGATTGGTTATAATCAAGCAGAAAATCATTTGGACTGTTATCGAAAATAGTATTTTGTTTTGACTTACGTCTGTAGTTATTAATGAAAATATTACGCATGATTGTATACAACCACGCTTTAATGTTAGTACCAACACTGTATTTTTCTTGATTCGACAACGCCCTAAACATTGTTTCTTGAAGCAGGTCTTTTGCCGTTTCGTGATCCTTAGTCAATGTAATAGCAAAGGGCTTCAGGTACTCGGAGTTTTGAATCAACAGTTGACTAAATTCGTTGGTTGACATTGTATTTGTTTAAATATTAGTACAATAAAGTTAAACATAGTTGAAATAGCCACCAAATTTTTGTTTAGGATTAAGCATAAATAAATTAAACAAAATAAATTATGACAAAGTTTTTGTCTAATGAATTGTATATCAATGATTTAAAGCCATTCCGAGGAATTGGGTTCAGTTGTGGGAGACGAGAAAAGAGGGGTGAGAGAGCAACCAGTTGAGCGTTTACGCTAACTCTGTAATGAATGCGGTTACTTCTTGCAGTGATTTTTTTAAATGCACATGCGGTGGAATGGGCTTGTCGTAGATTGAAGCTAATCGTCCAGAGATTATCAAGGGAGTAGAGCCGAATCGCTTTTGAGACTGCTGAATGAAACGGTCGAAATTAAATAAATTAGAAACCGTTGTAAGATGAGTATATATTAAATCAGGCGCCTTGTGTTTGAGAATATAATCAACATCTTCTAATGGAATATTGGTGCCGAGATACAGCACTCCAATCCCTTGATTCTTTAATAGGAATTGTGTAAAAAGAAGCCCAAGTTCATGAAATTCACCTTCGGGCAAAAATAACAATGCTGTCTTTTTTGTTGGAATTAAATTACTAATAGCTTGCGTTCCAACAATTAATTTTTGCCTAATGATATTAGACACTAAATGCTCTTGAGCAGGATTGATATGTCCGGTAACCCACAACACACCAATACGCTCCATAAAAGGAAAAATAATTTTGTTTATCGTTTTTTCAATCCCTTTTACCCTAATGTGCTCATCTATAATCAATTCGAAAGAAACTAACTCCAAATCGATCATCTTTTGGATCAATTCATTGATAATCCTTTCTTGCTGAGCCTCAGTATTGCTAATACCTAGAATTTTGACATGAATGTCATCATCAGACATTTTACCAATATGAGAAATCTTGAACCCATAACGATTCAATAAGGATATGTTCAATATCTTCTTAAGTTCATTGTTGCTGTAGTAACGGATATTGGTATCCGTTCGCTGTGGCTTTAAAAAATTATACCGTTGCTCCCAAATACGAATAGTATGGGCTTTAATACCAGTAAGGTTTTCTAAATCTTTTATAGTAAAAGCGTTCATTATCTAATTAACAAATAAAGGTTTGAAATTGTTGAGCAGAAACACAATAAGAATTTTTTTAGGATAAACTAGGTAATTATGGCATCAAGCACCGAATCCAAGGCTTTTGTTTGCTTTAATTCACGCAAAGCACCCAGATGGCGTTCATGATGAATATCTGTACTGAGTAAATCCACCATATTTATGCTAGCGAGCCATTCAACAGAGCGCAACACATCTGGACCGTAATATCCAGCGAAGGAGAGTAGGTTTGATTGAAATAAACAGCCTGCTGATCTAATTTCCTGTAGTTCGTCTTTCTTACTAAAGTAATAATGATATCGTTCAGGATGAGCAAAAACAGGTTGATACCCCTGCATCTGCATTTCAAAAATAATATCCTTCAATTGTATTGGGGGCTGAATGAATGAAATTTCAATCAATACCCAATTATCCTTAATTGTGCGCAAGGGTTCTTTATTTTCCAACAGCTGCTGGAAATTTTCATCCAACAGGTAT
>CAMCBE010000287.1 GCA_945872805.1 Chitinophaga pinensis
TATAACTTTATCAACTACTTCCCTTGGGGATAATAATTTTAAATTGAGTGAAAAGGATAAACGTGAGTGATAAATAGACCACTCATTTGGCGCCATGGCATCTTGAAAGGACCCAAAAAAGCGTAAACAATGTTGAGCAAAAAAATCAAGCAAGAGTAATGATTGAGCTCGATTGATAGGCCACATAAAATGCTCGCTATCCACATTACCTATAGTTACAATTTTAGATTGCCTGATTTCCGTTTCAATATGAATCAAATTATTAGAAAAGACAAGCGGTGAAATTAGCTTGTGGGATTTAGGCAGTTTTTTTCGATTTTCCTGGTCGAAATTCCACTTTCCATTCAATGGCTTATTGTCTTCATCCATTAAGACGTTATGTTTCTTACGCATATAGCGATAGAATGTTTCCATCACTATGGATTTAGGAGGCTGAAACAAATCACTTAATTCTTTTCGGGAAGTATAAAAATGCTCCGTGTCATATACGGCATTAGGTATATTTAATTTGCTTACAAATGATTTTAAATGTTCATCAACTCGATGTTCATCAGGGAGCTGATATTCAAACTTGGTAAAATTATTCCTTTCAATCCAATACAGGCAATTCTGATCAAATCGATGAAAATTAGTTTCGTCATTCAAAAACATATAGGTTACCTGATGCCCTTGCTCTTGCAGTTCCTTGGCGAACTGTTGCATTGCAGCGAAAAAACCAATTACTTTTTGAATATGATGCCTTGCATAATCCGTTTCACTTCTAACTTCCATCATTAGATACGAAACCGACTCATCAACTGTTTTAAACCACGTATGGTTTATATTCAGTTGATCACCCAAAATCAAGCGTAATATTCTATGTTTATCGAAACTCATTTGTTTTTTTTGATCTGCATTTATCGCTGCAAAACTTTACTTCCTCCCAATTTTTCTCCCACTTTTTTCGCCATGTAAATGGCCTATTGCAGACTAAACAGATCTTTGATGGCAGATTTTCTTTTTTAATGTTCTTCACGTTCAAAAATCAGTTTTGGTCTTTATGGCACCTCAAAATTTATACCCTCGCTTTTACAAGGCAAATGAGGTCATATTCATAACAAACATATATATGATTTGTTCTGATTTAAGGGCAAAGCAAACAAGTAAATCAACGCAAAGCCATATCCGAATTGAGAAGAGCTCTAAGGAAAGAATAAACCTTAGAAGAAAGATTCATACACATTACTTTACTTCCCAATGCAAAACTTAGAAAAAATAAAATCAAGTTGATCGTCGTTCGTGATTTGTCCCGTGATCTCACCAAGATGATATAAACACTGTCTGATATCGATTGCCAATAAATCACCTGGTATTTTAGTAGACAATCCAGTTTGTATAGCAGCTAAATTGTTTGCCACTTTTTGTAAGGCCTGAACATGACGGGCATTCGTAACAATCGTATTTTCGGAGTGAACCACACCACTCATTACTTTCAACCTCAATGCATCCTTAAGTTGCTCTAAGCCAAGTTGATTTTTAGCGGAAATAAATAAACTATTTTCTAACGATGCATTCACCGCATTTCGTTCTTCACTTGAAATAGCATCCACTTTATTCCCAACCATCATCCATGATTTCGCAACCGAATTCAATTCAGTTTTTATCTTAGTCAACTCATCACTCGACTCAGTTAATGCATCAAATAAATACACAACGATATCGGCAGATTGCATCTTCTCTTTACTTCGTTCTACACCAATGGATTCAATTTCATCTCCCCCTTCACGAATTCCTGCCGTATCCATGAGTCTATAGAGTATGCCATCGATATTGATCACCTCTTCAATCGTGTCTCTCGTGGTGCCCGCTATTGAACTTACGATAGCACGATTTTCATTTAACAATGAATTTAATAAAGTCGACTTACCTGCGTTCGGTTTGCCGATGATTGCAACGGTCACTCCATTTTTAATCACATTACCAAGCTGGAATGATTCCAACAAGGCATGAATGGTTTTATCGATTTTCAATAGTAATGCCGTTAAGCTACTTCGATCTACAAATTCAACATCTTCTTGTGAAAAATCCAATTCCAATTCAATCAAGGCAGAAAACTTAATTAGTTCCTCCCTAAGCGCAGACAATATGCTGGAGAAGCCTCCCCTAACTTGATTCAAGGCAGTTTCTTGAGAAGCCTTCGTGCCAGATGCTATCAAATCTGCTACCGCTTCAGCTTGCACTAGATCCATTTTGCCATTCAAAAAGGCTCTTAAGGTAAATTCACCTGGAGTGGCCAAACGAGCGCCATTATTAATGCATACTTCGATGATTTGTTGTTGAATAAACGTAGAACCATGACAGGAAATCTCCACTACATCTTCGCCAGTATATGATTTGGGGGATTTAAATACGGAAAGAACCACTTCATCAATCAGCTGATCACTATTCTGAAGCAGGCCCACATGTAATGTATTGCCAGCCGCAGCCTCCAAATTTTTAGAAGGGAATAATTCATTCGCCAATGAAATGGCACCATCACCACTTAGTCTGATTACACCGATGGCCCCAATTCCCGGAGGGGTTGCCAAAGCAACAATAATTTCACTCCATCTAAGCTGCTGATTCATCATGGTGCAAAATTAAGTTCAATTCGTATGTTTATAGTAAAAAAAAGTCGCTCGCTTTCGCGAACGACTTGTATACGTTTAACAGATGACTATTTATTCTATTCAGCCAATTGGAATGTAACAGGTTGACGGCGATAAGCCTTAACCTGACGACCATTCTGAACGGCTGGTTTCCATTTTGGACCTTTCTTGATAGCTACAGTAGCAATTTCAGCCAATTTAGTTCCAGGTCCAAGGCAGTTTGGAACACCTGCTTCACCACAAGGCAAAGCACGTACTTCACTTACTAAACCTTCTTTATCAACTATGAAAAGAATTACAACAGTCCCTGAGCGACCATCATCTTGAAGCTCATCGATATTACGCTCAATTTCTCTTGTTACATAACGAGTCCAGCCTGCAGTACCCCCGGGGAATTC
>CAMCBE010000288.1 GCA_945872805.1 Chitinophaga pinensis
GTATGCAAATGTCTGTTATCGAATTTGCACGAAATAAAGTTGGCTTGGCTGGTGCTCACTCAACTGAAATGGATTCGAACACACCTTATCCTGTAATTGATTTGATGGAAGGTCAAAAGAACATCACCGATAAGGGTGGAACTATGCGATTAGGAAGTTATCCGTGCAAAATCGAGAAAGGGTCACTTGCTTATGAGATATATCAATCAGAGGTGATTTCGGAACGCCATCGTCACCGTTGGGAATTTAATAACGATTACAAAGAATCATTTAAGGCAGCGGGTTTGAAAGCGAGTGGGGTTAACCCTGAAACTGATTTGGTTGAGATAGTTGAGATTCCAGGCCATCCATTTTTTATCGGAGTTCAATATCATCCAGAATTGAAGAGCACGGTTGAAGCACCTCATCCGCTGTTTGTCCATTTTGTAAAAGCGGCCAAAGCCTTTAGCCAGAGAAAAGCCATTCTATAAAATTAGACAGAGGTTATACGGGCACCCATTGCTGTAAATTCCTTCATCCATAGGTTGGTTTCAAATTAACCTTGAATTCAATTCCCTTCATTACCTTTGCCCCCTCAACTTGAAATCACATGAAATTTGAAAAAAGTTCAGTAATTGGTATTGTGCTGTTAGGTATCCTTTTGATTGGATATTTTTACTTTACGCGTGAAGGGCAAATTCAATTGGAGGCAAAACAGAAGCATTTGCAGGATTCCATTGCAGCCATTGTTCCTACTATACAAGATCCCGAAAACAGGCTTAAATTAATCGATAGCCCACAGGTAAAAGCTATAGTTCCCGGAACCTTTCAGCAAAATGGTATTGCATCAGAGTCATTTTTGACGTTGGAAAACGATGTTGTTTCGATCGTTTTTACCAACAAAGGTGGTCAGCCTAAGTCGGTAAGACTAAAGCAATACGCGTCTGGTGATTCGGGGAATGTGACCTTATTATCTAATGATTTCAATAAACTTTCTTATTCAATTAATACAGGGAATAATCAAACATCAAATACGGCTGATTTATTCTTTACTGCATCTTCTATTGAAAAAACGGAAGAAGGCGCAACCTCTTTAAAATTCACCCTTTCAGATTCTACCGGTAGATCAATCGAACATCGTTATCGATTAAAAAAGGGTGAGTACATGTTTGAGTGGGATCTATTCGCCAATGGATCTGATAAATTATTTACAGGAAATTCTGTCAATTTACTTTGGCAGGTACAAGCAGATCAACAAGAGCTTGATATTGCAACCGAAAAGCGTGAAACACAATTGGGTCTGATGGGGGCTGATGGGTTTGATTATTTCACCATGTCTGATGGGCTGAATGAAACCTGGGAAAATGGATTGAAATGGTTCGGTGTTAAACAGAAGTTTTTCAACACGACAATCATCGCACAGAATGGATTTAGCTTTGCAGAAGTAACCTGTAGAGTGCCTGCTGATTCTCAACGCATCGTTGCACAATCTATTGCCACTTTGCGGTCTACTTTTCCTGCAACTTCTCAAACACTCATTCCTTTTAAAATATATATAGGTCCAAATGATTTCTCAATCCTTAAGAAGTATAAAATGGATCTTGAGGACATGGTCAATCTTGGCCAAGGGTTTTACGCATTTGTTAAATATATCAATCGCTGGATTGTATTACCTCTTTTTGATTTTTTCAGTCATTATTTAACAAGTTTAGGGTTAGCGATCATGTTGCTCACCATTGCAATTCGATTAATTACTTCTCCTTTGGTCTATTCTTCCTATGTGAGTGGTGCCAAGATGAAGGCCTTGAAGCCTGAACTTGATGTCTTAAAGCAGAAGTACAAGGATGATCAGCAGACGTATAGCATGGAGCAAATGAAATTGTACCGTGTAGCGGGTGTAAATCCATTAGGGGGGTGCATTCCTGCGCTTCTTCAGATTCCAATTTTCTTCGCTTTATATAGTTTCTTTAATTCTAATATTCATTTGAGGGGAGTATCATTTTGGTGGTCGCATGATCTTTCTTCTTATGATGCGGTATTGACATGGGGATTCAATATACCCGGTCTTGGAAGTCACCTTTCTATGTTTACAGTTTTGGCTGTATTGACCAGCTTTTTGACTTCTTTATATAGCATGAGTATGACTCCTGATCAAGGGAATCCTGCCATGAAGTATATGCCTTATATTTTCCCGATTATGTTACTTGGTATTTTTAATGGGCTACCATCAGCGCTCACTTGGTATTATACGGTATCGAATGTGATTACATTAGCACTACAATTTATAATACAGCGATACATAATTGATCATAAAAAGATCCTTGCTGAAATTGACACCAATCGCAAGAAGCCTCGTTCCAAATCTAAATGGCAAGAGCGATTAGAGCAGATGCAGCAAACTCAAAAGAAAGTCGACAACTTGAAGAATAAGACGAAAAAATAATTCGAAATAATCTTTAACATAAATTAACGCTATTCATTTTGAATAGCGTTAATTTTATATAGAAACAGTCGCTTCCATATGTCATTCATGAAAAAAATATTTTTTTTATTTTTTCTACTAAGCTCTTTGTCGGGTATTGCACAGCAACGATTTTCAGAAGGGAGCTTAGTGTTTCATATCGTTTCAATAGCAAATGGAGTGCAGTCGAAGGATAACACAAAAATGATTCAATTCATTAGAGGGGGACATTATCGTTCAGAAATCATTAGCTCTCTAGGGAAGACCATAACCATTTATGATGACAAAGAGGGGTTAGGTGCAATCCTAAAAGAGTATGGTCAACAGCGTATTATGACTCCAATGAATCATGCGCAATGGGACTCTAAAAATCGAAAAAAAGGAACTGTCGTTTTTCTAGTCACCAGCGAGCGTAAGCAAATTTTAGGTTATTCCTGTAAGAAGGCAACCGCTAGTTTAGCTGACGGGAGTACTCTTGATGTATACTTTGCCGATCAATTAATCCCTGAAAATGCAAACATGGAACTTCAATTTGAACAATTGCAGGGCGTTGTATTAGAATATCAATCTACGTTAGGTAAC